>CALDUO010000144.1 GCA_937923745.1 uncultured Granulosicoccaceae bacterium | reverse complement strand
CCGGCACTCGAATCGTCCATCGCTGTCTTTCACCAGCGTTTCTCGACCAATACATTGCCGCAGTGGCATCTTGCCCAACCCTTTCGCTATTTGGCACACAATGGTGAGATCAACACCATTCAGGGCAACCGTAACTGGGCGAATGCACGTGCCGGCAAATTAAAGTCTGACGTCTTGCCAGAACTTGGCGAGCTACTGCCGCTGGTATCCATGAGCGGCTCTGATTCCATGTCGCTCGACAACATGCTCGAAGTATTGCTCGCTGGCGGCATGGACCTGTTCCGCGCTATGCGACTGTTGTTGCCCCCGGCTTGGCAAAATACATGGGAACTCGACGCCGATTTACGCGCCTTCCTTGAGTTTCATTCCATGCACATGGAACCCTGGGACGGACCTGCGGGTATCGTATTGACCGACGGCCGATATGCCAGTTGTGCACTGGATCGTAACGGCCTGCGTCCGGCGCGTTACGCGATCACCCGCGACCGGGTTATTACGCTCGCATCCGAAATTGGCGTACACGATTACAGCAACACCGACGTCGTTGAAAAAGGACGCCTGCGTCCCGGCGAAATTTTAGCGGTCGATACACAATCCGGCAGATTGCTGCGCCCCCGTGACATCAATAACAGACTCAAAAACCGACAACCATATGCCAAGTGGGTATCCACCCGCTCACGTCAGTTGCGCTCGCGACTGCGCGATGCGCCACAAAGCACCCAGCCACTGTCTGATGCTGCGTTGTTACGCCAGGAAAAGCTGTTTAATGTCACCTTTGAAGAGCGTGATCAAATCATTCGGGTCCTGGCCGAAGGTGGGCAGGAAGCGGTAGGTTCTATGGGTGATGACACGCCGTTTCCGGTTATGTCGCAGCATGTACGCCCGCTGTTCGATAATTTCAGGCAGCAGTTTGCGCAGGTCACCAATCCGCCAATCGATCCGATTCGTGAATCTATCGTGATGTCACTGGAAACCTGTATTGGCCGAGAAAAAAATCTGTTTCTCGAAACCATTCACCACGCGACCCGTTTGCTGATCCGGTCACCGGTGCTGTCACGTGATAAATTCAAGACACTGCTCGCCATGAATGACGAGCGCGGTTATGCCAATGAGGTGATCTCGCTGGGTTACAACCCCAACGACTGTACATTAAAAGAAGCCGTTAGCCGTATTGTTGCCAAAACCGTTGAAGCGGTGCGCAACGACAATGTGGTGATAGTGCTGTCTGACAACCACTTACCCGATGGGCACGTGCCTGTCCACGCACTGCTCGCAACCGGTGCCGTACACCATCAGTTAATCCGTGAAGGGCTGCGTTGTGATGCCAACCTGATTATCGACACCGGTGTTGCCCGCGATCCGCATCATGTTGCGGTACTCGTTGGTTACGGCGCGACCTGCGTGCACCCGTATCTCGCGTATGAATCCATTCAGGGCATGGTGCGCCGAAAAGAGATTCAAACGGCTGATGCCGCACAACTTGAACAGAACTACCGTAAGGGTATCAACAAGGGCCTGCTTAAAATTCTGTCGAAGATGGGCATTTCAACCATCACGAGCTATCGTGGTGCGCAGTTATATGAAATTGTCGGGCTCCACGATGATGTGGTTAATCTGTGCTTTACCGGCACCACCAGCCGACTACAGGGCATGGACTTCGACGACCTTGAAGTTGATCTGCACCGTCTGGCTCAGCATGCTGATAACGTCAACGAACCCATCTCCCAAGGCGGCTTACTCAAGTACATTCACGGGGGTGAATACCACGCGTACAACCCCGACGTTGTACAACAGTTACAAGCTGCAGTGGGTAGCGGTCGGTTCGAAGACTATAAAATATATGCTGATACCGTTGATCAGCGACCACCATCAATGTTGCGTGACTTGATGACACCCAACAGCGGAAAATCACCCATATCGGTTGATGAAGTCGAGCCCATTGAATCTATCATTCGCCGATTCGATTCTGCCGGCATGTCGTTAGGTGCGCTGTCGCCCGAGGCACATGAAACACTCGCCGAAGCGATGAATGCACTGGGTGGTCGGTCCAATTCCGGTGAAGGCGGCGAAGACATCAAACGTTATGGCACCGAAAAAAGGTCCAAGATCAAACAGGTGGCATCGGGGCGTTTTGGCGTAACACCGCATTACCTTGTGAATGCCGAAGTGCTGCAAATTAAAGTAGCGCAGGGCGCAAAGCCCGGCGAAGGTGGTCAGCTGCCAGGACACAAAGTCGACGAGACCATTGCACGATTACGGCACAGCACACCGGGTGTTGCACTGATATCTCCACCGCCGCATCACGACATCTATTCTATTGAAGATTTGGCGCAGTTGATCTTTGATTTAAAACAGGTCAACCCGGAAGCACTCGTGTCGGTCAAGCTCGTCGCTGAAGCAGGCGTCGGCACCATCGCCGCTGGAGTGGCCAAAGCCTACGCTGACCTTATCACCATCTCAGGCTATGACGGCGGCACCGGCGCATCACCTTTAACCAGTGTGAAATACGCAGGCTCTCCGTGGGAGCTGGGTATGTCAGAGACTCACCAAGTGCTACGTGGCAATAACCTGCGTGACAAGGTGCGTGTACAAACCGACGGTGGTTTAAAAACCGGCCTTGACGTTATCAAAGCGGCAGCACTCGGCGCTGAGAGCTTCGGTTTTGGCACTGGCCCGATGATCGCCATGGGCTGTAAGTTTTTGCGCATCTGTCATCTCAATAATTGCGCAACCGGTGTGGCTACACAGCACAACATTCTGCGTATGCGCCACTTTAAAGGTGATGTCCAAAAAGTGATGAACTACATGCAGTTCATTGCCGAAGATGTCAGACGACAACTCGCCGCCCTTGGACTGCGCAGCCTCGAAGAACTCATCGGGCGAACAGAGTATTTACAGGTCATTGAAGGCCGCACCGCGCGTCAGGCCAAACTCGATCTGTTACCCATCCTCAGCACTGGCGGTGCACCGGATGATGCGCCACGTTTCTGTACGTCTGAACGTAACGAGCCATTTGATCGCGCTGAACTCGCCGAGGAAATGGTTAACGACTGCATCGACGCCATTCGCAATAAGTCTGGCCTCGTGAAGTCGTATGCGCTGAACAATCAAGCCCGTTCGGTCGGTGCTCGATTGTCCGGTGAAATTGCACGCCTGCACGGCGATAACGGTATGGCCGACAATCCAATCACGCTGAACCTGACCGGCACCGCTGGCCAATCATTTGGTGTCTGGAACGCCGGTGGTCTTAACCTGCATCTGGAAGGTGACGCAAACGATTACGTCGGTAAGGGTATGGCGGGCGGCAAAATCGTCGTTAAACCTGCAGCAGACAGCCAGTATGTTGCCAGTGAATCCACCATTGTCGGTAACACCTGTTTGTATGGTGCTACTGGCGGATCATTCTACGCGGCCGGTCTTGCCGGTGAACGTTTTGCCGTACGAAATTCTGGCGCAATTGCGGTTGTAGAAGGTATTGGCGATCACGGTTGTGAGTATATGACCGGGGGTTGTGTTGCGGTGCTGGGTGAGACCGGTGTGAATTTCGGTGCCGGTATGACCGGGGGTCTTGCGTTTGTCTTTGACCGACATAACGTGTTTGTTGACCGATACAACCACGAGCTGATCGATATTCATCGGCTGCATGCAGAGTCAATGGAGCGTTATCGCCATTACCTCGAAAACCTGATTGAAAATCATGTGCTCGAAACCGGCAGCGCCCTCGGACAGTCGCTGATCACCGACTATTACAGCCTGGCATCACGGTTTTGGATGGTAAAGCCGAAAGCCGCTGAGCTGTCTGAACTGATGGAGTCACTGGTCAGGGCAGCATGATTATCATGCTGCACCTGCCTTAATACTGTGCCGCAGATTCCTCGGCAATTTATTGATGACCTGCTCAACCGCGTTGATATTGTTGACGTCATTGGTGAGCGGGTTCCACTGAAAAAAAAGGGCAGCAACCATTCGGCTTGCTGCCCTTTCCATAACGAAAAAACCCCCTCCTTCACTGTCAGTCAACAAAAACAGTTTTATCATTGCTTTGGTTGTGGCGAACACGGTAGTGCCATCAGCTTTTTGATGGACTATGAAAACATGCATTTTGTGGATGCCATTGAAACTCTGGCTGCATCCGTCAACCTTGAAGTCCCTCGCGAAGCCGTCTCACCTGACGACAGCAAACAGCGCGACCACGCCAAGTCACTCTATGCACTGATGGAACAGTGTGCAGAGTTTTACACCACGAAACTCAAACAAACCGACACCGCTATTGCGTACCTCAAAGACCGAGGCCTTGACGGGCAAACTGCCAGACAGTTTATGTTGGGTTTTGTACCCTCTGGCTGGGACAACCTGTCCAAAGCGTTTCCGTCACGCGAAAAAGATCTCCTTGAAACCGGCATGCTGATAAAAAATGATAAAGGCCGTGTCTATGACAGGTTTCGCGAACGTATCATGTTTCCTATTCGCGACCGCCGTGGCCGGGTGGTCGCTTTTGGTGGCAGGGTCACCGGACAGGATGAACCGAAATACCTCAACTCTCCCGAGACAACGCTGTACCACAAGGGCAGCGAGCTCTATGGTTTATACGAGGGACGAAAAGCAGCACAAGACGCTGGCATGATGGTTGTGGTTGAAGGTTACATGGATGTGATTGCACTGCATCAGGCCGGTATTCACTATGCGGTGGCAACATTGGGTACAGCCACCAACCGACAGCACTGCGATAATATTTATCGAGCGGTACCTGAAATTCTGTTCTGTTTTGACGGTGACCGCGCCGGGCGGGAAGCAGCATGGCGTGCATTGCAGGCAGCATTACCGTGTCTGACCGATGGCCGTGAGGCATCGTTCTTGTTTTTGCCAGACGGTGATGACCCCGACTCACTGGTCACACGTGAGGGCAAAGCCGGATTCGATCAACAGGTGGCCGCCCGCATTCCAATCATTGACTTTCTGTTCCAGCATTTGGCCGGTGACGCTGATCTGTCACAAATCGGTACGCGGGCACGACTGGCAGAACAGTCCAAGCCGCTGCTAAACCAAATTCCTACCGGTGTGTATCGAGAGCTTGCAACGCAACAGCTTGAATCATTGATTGGCGTGAGTTTGAACGTAACCACCACCGAGGCGCCACAACCTCAATACGCGCCCCGACCACAAAGAGCGCCACAGCCCACACCGCGACAGGTCAACAATCAGTCATTGACCACGATGCGCCGAGCCGTGCTGCTGATTGTGCAAAACCCGTCTCTGGTGCAAACACTCGAACCCGAGCAATATGATTTTGATGCGGCGATCAGAGGAGCCGACGTACTGATGAAATTGATTGGGCTCTGCGATGCAAATCCCGAAATGACAACCGGTCACGTACTGGAACATTTTCGTGATACCAAAGAGTGGTCGGCATTAAATAAACTGGCAGTCACACCGTATTACCCGGATGAACGTGAACTCGACGCCGAGTCTGCCAAAGAAGAGTTCCGACATTGTATTACCGAGCTGTGTAAACAAAGCCAGCAACGCGAAGCAGACAAACTGCCACCCAATGTGCGCATTGGTTTGCTTGGCCTGCGCAACCAACCCCGCAAACCATAATCATGGCGCTCTTTCGGGTGTACGTCGACGCACCGCTCTCGGTTGATGACACTGTCTCGTTGGGCACTGCGGCCAGCCATCACCTCAGTAGTGTATTAAGATTACACACCGGTGATCCGGTGGTTCTGTTTAATGGTGACGGACACAGTTATAGTGCAACACTTGTCACCACCGGAAAAAAAACCACCGCAGCAGTAACCGATATTAAAATCAGTACGGCGGAGTCGCCTGTTCAACTGCACCTGCTCCAGGGGTTGTCGCGCGGTGACCGAATGGATACCACAGTGCAAAAAGCGGTCGAACTTGGGGTGACATCCATTACGCCTGTATTTACCCAACGCTCGTCGGTGAAACTCGATGCCAAACGGTTACAAAAAAAACAGCAGCACTGGCAGAACATCGCAATTAGTGCATGCGAGCAGTCGGGCAGATGCATGCTACCCGTCTTACATGAACCCCGACCCTTAAAAGACCTACTGTCAGCAGACCATACCGGCCCTGTTAACCGTTTGGTCATGGCGCCCGGCGCTAGCCAACGACTCGGCCAGGTTACCATCTCGCCCAACGCTGCCTTACAGATACTGATTGGTCCCGAGAGCGGCCTTACAGACGATGAAATTAAACAAGCGGTGTCAGCGGGCTTTACCGCCGTGAGCCTCGGCCCTCGCATACTGCGCACGGAAACAGCAGGGCCAGCGGTGCTTGCCATACTGCAGAGTCGGTTCGGTGATATATAATTTAAGCCATAGACCTGAGCTGGACGAACAGCCCCTGTGTCTTAACCAAGGCGCACAATACAATGGATATCAGTTAACACACCTATGTTAATTTCACGCTTAATGCTCTGCTGTCTGTTGTCATTACTGGTGTCAGCCTGTGCCTCAATTCCGACATCAAAACCCATTGCTCCCAAAGTCACCGTTGCCAGTGTTGTGCCCAAAAATTTGAGCCTGTCTGGCACTAAGCTACTCTTTACTCTGGATGTCGCCAACCCCAACAGTTACGACTTGCCGATGGAGCAACTTGAGTTTGCGGCATCATTCGACAACCAAAAAATTGCCAATGGCACCAGTGAAAAAGCCGTGACAATTCCGGCCAATGGACAGGCGCAGGTTGAGGTAGTGGTGGTCGCCAAACTGTCTAAGTTTTTTGGGCAGCTGCGCTCCATGTTATCGAGTCAGGACTTTTCGCTGGATTATCAAGTCACAGGGTTCGTCAAACTGGCTAACTGGCCACTGAAAATTCCGTTTAATGTGGTCGGTGAGATCGATGAACCCGAGTTAAGGTTAACGCAATAACCGACAGCCAGTAATCAGTAGTCACTGTTAATCCACGACAACGCACGTCCGATTTTCCGGCACCGGTTTAATCAACACCTGACGGTTCGAGTAACGCACTGTGTGCCTGCTTAAAACACCTTAGCGAAAACGACGAACGCGAATGGCGAATGCCGCTGACCGTGTAAAGTTTGTTTTTCAGAAACGCCTCATACCCCGACGTGCCATCGCACGCGACCTTGATAAAACAGTCAAATTCGCCCGAGGTGCTATGCACCTCCAACACCTCGGGAAACGCTGCGATCTGCATACAGACGTCTTCCAGCTGGTACCCCTGGTGTCGATCCAGAGAGATCTCCACCAGCACGGTCTCTGCCTGACCCAGTAGCGCCTGATCCAACAGCACGGTGTAGCCCGTGATAAAGCCCTTTTCCTCTAACCGCCGCACACGCTGCCAGCAGGGGCTCGGTGACAACCCGACCTTTTCAGCCAACTGCACATTGGAGAGCCTGCCATCGGCTTGCAGCTCACTGATAATGCGCCTATCAAGACGATCCATTCGCTCAAACCACCCATTTAGAAATATATTTCGATATATGTGCATTATAGCAAAATTATATTTCTAATAATTCGCCAAAACGCAGTCAATACGAAAGCAATCTCTCAACCCGCTCTGCTAACCTCTTGCGGTCGCCCGAAGTGACCAAACCCGATGCTACGTGTCATGCATACAAGGAACCTGACACAACATCTCGACGTCCCAAAAAATAAAACCCGCGATAGTACGACCCGGAAGACAGGCACCGTGACGAGTGCAGCCACCGGTACGGCATGCGATTTGAAACATCAGGTGACGCCGATTCGCATGAGTGGCGCAGTCCTGACAGGAGTAAACCGATGGACACCGACATACAGACGATGATTCGTGACACCGCACGAGCGTTCGCGCAAGACGTGCTGGCTCCAGGTGCATCCGAGCGCGAGAAAAACCGTGCCATTGAACCTGCCGTCATCGAGCAGATGGGCGAGCTGGGTTTATTGGGCATGACAGTGCCGGAAGCACTGGGCGGCATCGGTGCAGACTACACCTCCTATGCGCTTGCCCTCATGGAGATTGCCGAGGGCGACGGCGCCGTCTCGACCATGATGTCTGTGCATAACGCGCCCTTTTGCTCCGTGCTCGAACAGTTTGGCAACGAGGCGCAACAGCAGCGATGGCTTCGGCCTGCAGCCGCCGGTGACTTTATTGGTTGTTTCGGTTTAACCGAAGCGCACACCGGTTCAGATGCCAAGGCTATCAGAACACGCGCGACCAAATCCGGCGATGGGTATGTCATCAATGGCTCAAAACAGTTTATTTCATCCGCTCGCATTGGTGCAGCAACCCTTGTCTTCGCAGTCACCGACCCGAATGTCGACAAGGGTGGCATCACGGCCTTTTATGTACCAAACGATACACCCGGTTTTACAGTTGGAGCGCCAGAACTCAAGCTGGGCCAAAACGCCTCTGATACCTGCTCACTGTCATTTGAAGACATGCATGTTGGCGTCGACATGCGACTCGGCCAAGAAGGACAGGGACTGGCTATCGCACTGTCTTCTCTGGAAACTGGCCGCATTGGCATTGCAGCGCAGTCGGTCGGCATGGCGCAGGCAGCCTTATCCTACGCAGCGCGTTACTCCTTTGAACGAAAATCCTTTGGTAAGCCATTGTTCGAGCATCAATCCATTGCATTTAAGCTGGCCGACATGGATGCACAGATTGAAGCGTCGCGCCAACTGGTGCTAAATGCAGCAGCCGTCAAGGATGCCGCAAAACCCTGTCTGCGTGAGGCATCCATCGCCAAGCTGGTTGCCAGTGAAATGGCGGAGCGTGTGTGCTCCGATGCCATCCAGGTATTGGGCGGCTACGGCTATCTTGCCGACTACCCCTTAGAGAAACTCTATCGCGATGTCAGGGTGTGCCAGATTTATGAGGGCACATCGGAAATTCAAAAAATCAATATCTCGCGTGAGCTGGCCAAAAGGTACGCACCATGAATCTTAACAATACAACCCCGGTACTGGTCTCAGGCGGCGCGTCAGGTTTGGGCGCGGCGGTCGCGACACATTTTCTGGCGCAACATATACCCGTTGGTGTCATTGATCTTACGACTGACAGTGTACCTGCAGGTGCAGTCACGGCGACTGCCGATATTAGCGATGCAAGCCAGGTCACAGCCGCACTCGACACCATTCGTGCACAACAGGGTCAGGAGCGCTTGGTGGTCAACTGTGCCGGTATTGCACCTTCGGCCAAAACAGTGTCGCGTGGCGCTGCTCACGACCCTCAGTTATTTACAAAAGTCATTGAAGTCAATCTGCTTGGCACCTTTCATCTGTCCAGCCAGTCTGCGCTGGGTATGTCGACGCTTGACCCTTTGGAAGACGGCGAGCGAGGCGTGATTATTAACACGGCCTCAATCGCAGCTTATGAGGGACAGATGGGTCAGATAGCCTACGCTGCATCCAAAGGTGGTGTTGCGGCAATGACACTGCCCATGGCGCGTGACATGGCAAAACTGGGCGTGCGTGTGATGGCTATTGCGCCTGGAATATTTCTGACGCCAATGGTCAGCGGTATGTCTCAGGAGGTGCAGGATGCGCTGGCTGTTATTCCGGAATTTCCGAAGCGGCTGGGCAAACCGGAGGAATTCGCCCGACTGATC
>CALDUO010000143.1 GCA_937923745.1 uncultured Granulosicoccaceae bacterium | reverse complement strand
CCTGTACCAGCGTGAAGGGCGAACCCTCTTTACCGGTATCATTGGAATAACTATAGTAATAGCCGTCTGATGCTTTAACTAAAGTGACATTGCCACACGCCTCCTTTTCCGTCGCAAACATTTGCTGGCAAAAGACACCGTCATCATTAACACGCCATGTCAGCTCCTTAAACACGCCTGTTGGAACCACCTTGACAGCCTTTCTGCCATCTTGACTGAGATAATTAAACCAATCACCATTGACCGCTTTAAACGTAACACCTGTATCACCAATGAGATCCAGAAATTCAACAATCTCACCACCATTATTGATGGCAACCTCCATGGCCGATACCTTCGGATTCGTTGCGCAGGCACCCAGTGCCAATGAAACACTCGTCGCCAGAATCAAATTTCTATACATCTATTTTCCCCAATTATCGTTTGCTAAACAAAATGACTGATAGAATGCTGGTTAACCAAACTCAGTCAAATAATTTTCACACCATGCCTAAAAATGGGTATGGAGTCTGCCGGATTCCGTTTTAACACCCTGTATTTCCCTGCAGCACTCCATGGATGCGTGATTCCCCTATACATCCGGCAACCTCCAATTTGCATCTGTGATTACGTCTCGTTTTACAAGCGTTAAGCTCACCTGTACCTACCTGACCGCAGGTGCAGACATCACCTCAAAATTCGAACATATGTGCTGAGACAAGACGAGGTTTGATCGAGCAGCGCTGTTTATATAAAAATGATCAGCGCAGATCAAAACTCAACGCCGCATCAATGCACAGGATTAATTTTATGACGGCTTCTAGCTATTCCACTGTGTAGATAAATGACTGACCATTTCCTTTATCTCGCGTGGCTCTCACACTAGTACCATTAAATTCAAACAGCTGACAGTCTTCACTATTGAGACGGTCTGCCTGGTGAAACTCCGTCAGCACTCTGCACCAGAGGTCCTCCTTCATTTCCCATGTGCCTTCGATAGGCTCACTCGCCCACTGTCCGCCAAAGCTTCCATCCTCAGACAGCGCGATGTAGTTTCCATCCAGCTGTAACCGCTTACCCATGATCAGGGATATATTGTCTGCCAGAATTCGTGTGTAAGGTGCCTCAGACTGCACCTGAGTTTGGGAGGTCGTTGTCTGACAGGCCAACAACAGCAGGCACAATCCAGCAGTAACGCTGAACATACAAACTGACTTCAATCGATTCATTCTGAAATAATCCCCTGTGATTTGTGTAAAAACCTACCACTGCCCCATCCAAACGCGCGGACAATTGATGTGGTCTTATAGTGCAACGTGTACTCAGGGGCTTCATCCCCCAAATGGGGGATGAATATTAAATAAAATGATCTTTAGGGATGCTGGTCACACTAATTGAATGCATAGCTGTCTGAACGTTGGAATACCGCAGGTGATACAGGAGACAGGAACCGTAGCGTTTAAGCCATTGAGTTCGGACGTACTACCGGGGTGATAGTGTTTGAGAAGATGAATCAGAGATAAGCCTGACTTCAGAAAACACGGCGCGCATGAAATCACCAAACATCCAGTTACCTGCTCCCTCAATGACATGCAAGTGATTTTCCTTTCGCCAATCAACAATATCCTGAACATTTTTAATAGGAATGGTTTTATCGATTGATCCATGGATAAAATGAACGGGAAGATTCTCAGGCGCTGCAGTGAGGGGCTGCCAGTTGGATTCGGCCTGAATTTGAAGATCGCGCACAATGGATATCAATGAATGCTTAAACCGGTATTGCATGGCTTGAACCTGTTTGGGATCATCAAATAGAGTATCAATCAGTCGGTAGTCAACCTCACACTCTTTTAATGATTCTTTCCACACTTTCCTTAATTGTTCAGGTTTTTCAACCCGGCTGACCAAATATGCGACGGTCGCATTAAACAGAGTCTGATTTTTGGAGGCCAGATTATGAATGGTCCTTTTAAACCCAGACAGTGAGTATTTAGCCTTAGCTGCTCTACAGGAGGCGCTGATCAAAATCAGTCTTTGAATTTTCTCTGGATACCTGCGCAAATACTGCAACGCATATAAACATCCACTCAGTAGACTTACAACGGTTACCTGTCGCTCTGGAATCAATGAAACAGCCAGATCAATGCCGGCAATAGCATGCTCTATATGCTCTTCAAAGGAAATTCTTTGATCCCGAGATCCCATCGCACCCTGACGCAGTGGACAGATGAGCCGAATGCGCTGACGGGTAATTTCTTTAATTTCATCCGGTGAGAAATTAATGATGCCAAGGTGATGAATACAGACCATTGGCGTTCCGGAAGGGTCGCCTATTTCAATAAGTCTGATACGGGTCTTTGATCGGTCCTGAATGACGCTACCCCGAACATGCTCTCCCATATATTGGTCGACATAAGAAAAAAACTGTTCGTCAGTGCCTTGCGGTGATGATTTTCTTGCATAGTCAGAGGCCACTGCCAGCGTAAGATGTGCGATTAAAAAACTCGACAGCACCTGTTGGCGTTTAATATCGGTTTTTTGAAACACTGATTTTAGTTGGGATTTTTTCGTCTCGTAGGAAACACCATCAAGCGTTGCAGCCTCCTTGAGCGTTAATCCGGATAGGCACTGCAAAATGGTGTTCTGCTCTGCCATCGTGATTTTCTCTAGCGGAAACAGGCGCTCGAAAAGAGCTGAAATAAAATCACGACTAAAAAGCAAGAGCCTCCCCACTCGGGCATCCGGTCGATCGCTAATTTTGAGTGCTATGATTTTTTCATTCAGAAATCCCCACGGATCAGATGCTGTTGATTTCGTGAGATAGTGAGTGATCAGAGTGTTGTGTTGATCTAAAGAGGGAGGAAGATCCAGAGGGCGCGGATGATTGAGGTCGTAATTTAAGACAACGCACTGCTGTGCCAATTCCGCTGTTCCACTGTCAAACAAATCATGATTGCCGGTTTTATAGAGCTTTTCAAACTCCTCGGAACCGTTATCTGGCAAAACCCTCAGTGCAACCTTGGCCAATTCAAGCTCACTGTTAAGTGTCATGAGAGTCCTTGGTTAACGGAGTAAACGTAACATTTCATTTCTGTAGATAATACCGCTATTGAACCATTAACACTGACCAGATTGCGGTGAACCACCCGTTCAAACACCACATGTTTATCAGCCTTGTATTGAGTGTAACGCAAGATACGCCAAAAATCCCAACACACTGCCGCTAATCCAATATCAGCATCCACCTTGCTCAACTAACGAAGGACTGGAGCGCTGAATCACACAAAGGCACGACTTATCTATCTGCGATCGCTAACTGCGGGATCCCACAGAGACTGACCATTACGTTTGAAGAGCGTATTTTTCTGGGGATGGACGTTGGCGATACCGCACCCGACGCTGGATAAGCGTATGCCATCATCACAAACAACACCCACAGCCGCACTGGATCATCACCCGATATCGATAGCCAATGATCACCACTCACAACACTGCATGAACATCGCCAAAATTTTACTTTTTTGGCTAATCAACCGGATCACGAAAAGTACGCAGATCCTGAATACAGTGGATAGGCTCACTGACTCTCAGACGATTTTTCATATAAGCGCTTTTAACTTTGCTAATCCGTAGGCGTTGATGGTTGTAACATCTTTTATGACACCATCAATAATCATCGATTCGAACTCAGCCAGTGCCACACCTTGTGTAATTAACCCCTGCTCCTCCTCATCCAAATCCTGAACCGACGTGTTGAAATCACTCGCGAGGTAAATATGACAGCCCTGATTCGAATAGCCATACGCCTGAAAGGTGTGGCCAATATAAGTCATGCTGTTGGCGATTAACCCAGTCTCTTCCCGTAACTCACCCAGTGCCACTTTGCCGGGATCAGCCTCAGGGTCGGACTCCCAGGACCCCTGCGGAATTTCCCAGTAACGTTGTTTAACCGGATACCGGTACTGTTCAACCAAATGTATAACGCCATCATCAATTGGCAGGATCGCTACAAAGTCCTGCTTTTCAACCACGCCATAAATCCCCTCAGAACCCGTTGACCGACGAACCCGATCCTCGCGCACCGTCATCCATCGATTGGTGTACACCACCTCGCTCGCCAACGTCTCAATCTCGCTCATGCAACAACTCCGTCATAACAACACCATCAATCGCCCCTGCTAAGCACCTTGTATGCAAAAACCAACACCGCCCTCTCCCACCCCCAATCCCTGCGACACGCGTCACACAAGCACCGCTCCAACACACGGAATAGAAAAGACATCCGTCCCGACCACACCCAACCGGCACACTCATCCGCCGCTAGCTACTTTGCAGCGTGAAGATTCTTAAAAGTTGATGCTGAGAGGAAATGTGGTAGAGCTACGCGGGATATGATGGCAGCGCCTAGCCGGGCCGCCTAGATCGGGGGCACCTAGCCGGGGCCGCCGAGGTCGCGGACCGTCCGCGGTTTGTTACTTTGCGGCGTGAAGTTTTCTGGAGGGTGATGCTGAGAAAAAATATTGGTGGAGCTACGCGGGATCGATGGGGACGCCTAGTTCGGGGGCGCCTAGCCGGGGCGGCCACCGTCCGCGGTTTGTTACTTTAAGGCCGGAGGGTACATAAAAGACGATGCTGAGAAGAAGAGTGGTGGAGCTACGCGGGATCGAACCGCGGACCTCTTGCATGCCATGCAAGCGCTCTCCCAGCTGAGCTATAGCCCCACAAGCCGCAGAAGGTTACAGCGCTCCTCCTGCCTTGTCAATATCTACCCGCCGTCAGTGATCACCGCGCCGGATTCTATACGACCAATAGCAGTATCAATGCGAGTCAGCACCGCGTCTTTGCCAATCAGAGCAAGCGTCTGATCAAGCTCGGGAGAAGCGGTTCCGCCGGTGGCAGCAATGCGCAGCGGTAACGCCACCTTACCAAACCCAACCTCCAGCGCTGCGACCGTATCACTGATAGCCTGATGTATCGGTGCTGCTTGCCAATCGCCCAGTGCGGCCAACGTCTCCCGGACGCTCGTTAATGCAGGTATAGATTTCTCGGTCAGGTTCTTCTTCGCAGCTTTTGCATCATACCGTTCGGGAGCCTTATAAAACCACACACTGGCATCGGCCAACTCATTGATGGTGTGTACCCTCTCTTTCATCAGGCCGGCAACCGCTGCCACCCCGGGACCGCCATGGGTATCAATACCCAACGCTGAAAAACGTTTCGCCAAACTGTGTCCCAGCACGTCGTCATCGGTCTGAACCATATGCTGCTGATTTACCCAGTTCAGCTTTTCTTCACTGAACACACCGCCCGAGCGGTTAACCGCTTCAAGTGAAAACAGCGAAATCAACTCATCGCGACTGAACAGTTCCTGGTCCTGATGTGACCAGCCAAGACGGGCCAGATAGTTCAGCAAGCCGTCGGCTGAGTATCCGTCTTCGGCAAACTGCATCACACTCACTGCCCCATGGCGTTTGGACAACCGCTTACCGTCTTCGCCCAAAATCATGGGCAAGTGCGCGTAACGCGGCAGAGGCGCACCCATCGCTTTTAAAATATTGATCTGCCGGGGCGTGTTATTGACGTGGTCGTCGCCACGGATAACATCGGTAATTTGCATATCAACGTCATCGACGACGACAGTAAGATTGTAAGTCGGTGTGCCGTCCGAGCGCATGATGACCAGGTCATCAAGCTCACGGTTATCGATGATGATCTCGCCTTTCACGACGTCATCAATAACCACCTTACCGTCCAGCGGATTTTTAAACCGAACGACCGGCTCTATGCCCGCAGGCGGTGTATCGGTGCGATCTCGCCAGTAACCGTTGTAGCGGGGCTTCTCTCCGTTGGCACGCGCCTCCTCTCTCATCGCATCCACCTCGGCAGGTGTGCTGTAACAATAGTAGGCATGACCATTGTCGAGCAGTTGCTGAACCACCTCGCGGTAACGGTCGAACCGTTGTGTCTGGTAAAAAGGACCCTCGTCGTAATCGAGCCCCAGCCACGCCATTCCGTCGAGTATGGCCTGAACAGATTCTTCAGTGGACCTTGCCGTATCGGTGTCTTCAATACGCAACACAAACTGCCCCTTGTGCTGACGGGCATAGAGCCAGCAAAATAGCGCAGTACGAGCACCGCCCACGTGCAAATAGCCAGTGGGACTTGGCGCAAAACGGGTTCTAACGGTCATGGGGATTTCCGGGATATCGAATGCGGCATAGTGTACCAAATAGACCCGGCCAAATTCTGATGTTCACGTTTCTTGCTTTGTAGATGGATATGCCGATCACACACCCAACAGATACACCCGACTTCGCTGACTCAACCGAGCGCACACACCCGTGGTTGTCCGTCGCGCAATCGTCTGTGGGCCACATTCGTCGGGCCAATGAAGATTCCTTTCTCGATGCCCGCGAACAAAACTTGTGGGTCGTGGCCGATGGTATGGGTGGACACAGTCGGGGGGACCGGGCAAGCCAGGCGATTATTGAGCACTTGGTAACCTTCAGGGCTCTAGAGTCACATCAGGCGAGCGTTGACGATATTCGCAAACGACTCAACCAGGCCAACATGATGTGCCGTCAGATCACCAGAGGCAAAGTCATGGGCAGCACCGTGGTCGTGCTGTACCGTACGGATAACCAGTGCTCGGTGATCTGGGCGGGCGACAGTCGAATGTACTGCCTGCGTAAAGGTCGGATGAAACAGATCACCGAAGACCACAGTCTGGTGCAGGAACTGTGTCGACTCGGCGAGCTCACGCCTGAACAGGCCGAGAATCACCCGTCATCCAATGTCATTACACGGGCGGTGGGTGTACACGATGTATTGAATCTCGACATCATCGATTTTCAGGCAGAACCCGGTGACAGGTTCTTGTTGTGCAGCGACGGGCTGTTTAAAGACGTCAGGCAAAAAGAGGTACTGAAAAACCTGTCGCACCCGGCGCTGGAGCAGTCGCTTGATTTGTTGGTTAAGAAGGCATTGGCCAGAGGCGGCACCGATAATGTCACGGCTATTTTGGTACAAGCCAATGCGCCTGCCCAAAAAACGGTAGACACGTTATCCTGAGCATTGCACCGAGTGCGCTCCCTGCACCCGGTGAGTATACCCTTCCCAACCGGCAGCCTCTGCTGCTTCAATTTACCGTCAGAATTTACCGCCAGATCAGAGTTGATGCAAAACTGTTAGTGCAAAACCTGTTTGGAAAACACTAACGCACCGTCTTTGACGTCCACCACGATCACATCACCCTCAATAAAATCACCCGCCAGAATATGCTGCGCCAGGGGGTTCTCTATTTGCTGCTGAATTTCACGCTTGAGCGGTCGCGCACCGTAGACCGGATCGAAACCGGCTGACCCGATAAGATCCAGCGCTTCATCAGACAACTGCAGGTCAAGATTACGTGCTTCGAGACGCTTGTCGAGCATGGCCAGCTGAATCACCGAAATAGCACGAATATTCTCGCGAGTCAGCGGCTTGAAAACCACAGGCTCATCGATTCGGTTGATAAATTCTGGCCGAAACTGCTGCCCCACAATCTCCATGACCGCATCTTTCATCTCTTTATAGCTATCCGGTCCCTGCTCCGCTTCTGCAAGGTCTTGAATCACATGACTGCCAAGGTTGGATGTCATGACAATGACCGTGTTTCTGAAGTCAACGGTTCTGCCCTGACCATCGGTCAGGCGGCCATCGTCGAGCACCTGCAATAAAATATTAAATACATCCGGGTGCGCTTTCTCAACTTCGTCGAGCAGGATGACCGAATACGGTTTACGTCGAATCGCCTCGGTAAGATATCCGCCCTCTTCATAACCAACATAGCCTGGCGGCGCACCGATCAGTCTTGCCACCGAGTGCTTTTCCATAAATTCGGACATATCAATACGCACCAGTGCATCCTTGTCATCAAACAAAAAGCCTGCAAGCGTTTTGGTCAGCTCGGTTTTTCCAACACCGGTGGGTCCCAAAAAGAGAAAAGAACCAATCGGTCGTTTGGGATCAGAGAGTCCGGCGCGTGAGCGTCGAACAGCATCCGATACCGCCTCTACCGCCTCGGCCTGTCCAATCACATGCTGTGACAGTTCAGACTCCATACGCAACAGTTTTTCTTTCTCGCCCTCGAGCATTTTGCTGACCGGTATGCCAGTCCACTTCGACACAACATCGGCAATTTCATCGGCAGTGACATTACTGCGCAACAACTGCATATCATCTTCATTCACTAATGCCGATGCACTCTCAAGCTTTTTCTCAAGCTCGGGAATACGACCGTACTGCAGCTCGGACATGCGAGCAAGATCTCCGGCGCGCCGTGCAGTTTCGAGCTCCTGTCGCACACGCTCCAGTTCTTCTTTGACTGACGATGTGCCCTGCACCGCTGCTTTTTCGGCATTCCAGATTTCTTCCATATCGGCGTATTCACGGTCGAGCTCTTCAATCTGGGCTTCGAGCGCCTGCAACCGTACCTTGGATGCGTCATCAGGTTCTTTGGCCAACGCCTCGCGTTCGATTTTTAACTGTATAGAACGTCGCTCAAGTCTGTCGAGCTCTTCTGGTTTGGAGTCAATTTCAAGCCGAATATGCGACGCTGCTTCATCGATCAAATCAATTGCCTTGTCGGGCAGTTGTCGATCGGAGATGTAGCGATGCGACAGCGTAGCTGCTGCGACAATGGCCGGATCAGTAATCTCAACCCGATGATGCACTTCGTATCGCTCTTTTAAACCACGCAAAATGGCGATGGTGTCTTCGACCGATGGTTCATCGACGATAATTTTTTGAAACCTGCGCTCCAGGGCCGCATCTTTCTCGACGTATTCCCGATATTCATCGAGTGTAGTCGCGCCAATGCAGTGCAGCTCACCGCGCGCCAACGCAGGTTTGAGCATATTGCCCGCATCCATCGCACCATCAGCCTTACCGGCACCGACCATGGTATGAATTTCATCGATAAACAGAATCACCTGCCCTTCCTGTCTGGCAAGATCAGCCAATACCGATTTCAGTCGTTCTTCAAATTCACCCCGAAATTTAGCACCTGCAATCAGCGAACCCATGTCGAGCGACAACACCCGTTTGTTTTTAATCCCCTCGGGCACTTCACCATCGACAATGCGCTGTGCAAGACCTTCAACCAATGCCGTTTTACCAACACCTGGTTCACCAATAATGACCGGGTTGTTTTTGGTTCTGCGCTGCAGCACCTGGATGGCACGCCGTATTTCATCATCACGACCAATCACCGGATCAATCTTGCCCTGCTCCGCACGCTCGGTCAGATCAATCGTGTACTTTTCCAGTGCCTGACGCTGCTCCTCGGCGTTCGGGTCATTGATGTTTTGACCACCAGTGACATCGGTGATCACTTTTTCGATGGCGGCAAGGTTGGCGCCGTGACTGACCAGAATCTCGGCGACACTGTTCTTTTTGTCTTCCAGACAAGCCAATATAAATACTTCACTGGCAATATACTGATCGCCACGCTTTTGCGATTTCTTGTCAGTGAGATTGAGCAGGCGGCCAAGTTCACTGGACACGTGCAGTTGCCCGGTGCCACCTTGCACACTGGCCATACCGTCAAGCGCCGCATCAATCGCCGCTCTTGCGCCATTAACGTTAACACCTGCCTGCACTAATACAGGTCTGACCCCACCGCCATCCTGATCAAGAAAGGCTGACAGCAGATGCGTCGGTTCAATAAACTGGTGGTCTCGGCCCAACGCCCGGGATTGTGCATCCTGTAGTGCCAGCTGGAATTTGCTGGTTAGTTTGTCCATACGCATGGACGTCACTCCTTAAAGAATTCAGATGGGTTAAACGTGTGGGTCACGATGATGATTTCAACGTACCAACGAATGGGTTATGCCAACTTGCCAGCATTGTCAGTCGCCGGTTGCGCACCGGTTTGGTGTGTTCACTCAGCCTGCTGGCCGTATCCACACAAACGTGCCCATTCGGCCGCTGGCAGACCCATCACGCCGATAGGAAAAAAAGCGACTGCTTTCCGTGAAGGTGCAATGTGTCCCACCGGTCAGGTTGGACACGCCGAGTGCTGTTAACCGAAGGCGGGCAAGCTGATACAGATCGGCCAGCCATTTTCCGGTTTGGCCTGTCGCTACAAAGGCAGCACGTGTTTCTGTTGTTGCATCTGTTTTGGCTGTGAACGCGTCGAGCACGTCATCGCCGACTTCAAAACACTGCGGGCCAATCGCCGGGCCCAGCCACACGCTAAGCGTATCCGGTGCGCCAGAGAACGACCCCACTGTGCGTTCAAGAATGCCTCCGGCAAGCCCACGCCAGCCAGCATGTGCAACGGCCACCTCTGAGCCATCCTGGCTGGCGATAACCACCGGCAGGCAGTCGGCGGTGAGCACGACCAACACCCTGTCGACCTGATTGGTCCAGGCAGCATCGTAGGCGCTGACATAATCGCCCGACGCTCCGGGTAACGCGGCACCGTCGGGCAAACCGAGCACCTGTGTGGTGTGACACTGATTCAACCATACCGGCGGCGACATCTGAAAGTGTGCTGCCAGATGGCTGCGGTTACGTTGCACCGTAGGCTCATCATCACCGCCGTTAAGACCTAAATTCAGCGAATCCCACGGCGCGTCACTGAAGCCACCGACGCGGGTCGAGGTACCCACAACGACATTTGGCGCTAACGGTTGATCCGGAATGATCAATTCAGGTATTGCTGTTGTTGGTTTATTCATAACACGCGTAAATCCGCCAGCAGCTGTTCCATGTCATCCGGCAGCGCTGCCTCCCACGACAGGGCGTGCTGGCTTGACGGATGTTGAAGTCGCAATACCTGCGCATGCAGTGCCTGTCTCTTGAATGCCGCAATGCGCGATTGCGCGGCCAGGCTTTCGTCATGTTGCAAACCCGCCTCGGTACGTTTGGGGATACGGGCGCGTAAACCATAAACGCTGTCACCGACCAAGGGATGCGCCCGGTGCGCAAGGTGCACCCGAATCTGATGAGTACGACCGGTCTCCAGGTTAACGTTTAACGCCGTGTGCCGTTCAAACCGCTCACGAATTCTGTAATGGGTAGTAGCCGGTTTGCCATCATCACGCACCGCCATGCGTTTTCTGTCTTGCGCATGCCGCCCGATGGGTTCTTCAACGGTGCCGCCGGCGACCAGTGCGCCGTTGACTATTGCACAGTACTGTCGCCCCATCGTGCGCGACTGTAGCTGCTCTACCAATGAATGGTGTGCTGTGAGTGTTCTGGCCACAACAAAGAGCCCGGTGGTGTCCTTATCCAGGCGATGCACAATACCCGACCTTGGAATCTGATCGAGCTCCGGGAAATGGTGCAATAAGGCATTCTGCACGGTGCCGTCAGGGTTTCCTGCTGCCGGATGCATGACCAGCGCCGCGGGTTTGTTGATCACAATAATCTGTTCATCCTCGAACACCACATTGAGCGGTATGGCCTGAGGCTGTACAGTCTCTACGGCAAGTTCCGGCACTTCGCAGACGACCATCGCACCGGCAACTGCCGGATCACGAACTCCCGGCACGCGCCCGTCTACCAGCACCTGCCCGGCCTGTATCCAGCTTTTGATACGCGCACGCGAGTACTCGGAAAAGACGGTCGACAGGGCAAGATCCATCCGCTGACCGTTGACGGTGTCGGGCAAAATGGCTTCCAAATGAATCATGGTGTTGCTCGGCATGGCTTATCTACAGGGTTAATCGACCGGGTGTATTGGCTGGGCTTATTAATTGCGCTTATTGACTGGCTTTATTAACACGGGCACTCTGACTGTCCGTACAGGTTAGAGCACTCGGTTCACCGCGGTTGTCGATAGCAGACGACGAACCGGACATCAACAATGGGTTACACACCGGCGCAAACCCCGTTTTAGTTGTCAATTCGGTCATTTTGGCTGCATAACCTGATACGGGGGTTGCGCTATACTTAAACCTCTTACTGACATGCAGCTCGTGGCAATACGGCGCTTACTCCCGTTACAGTCTAACGTTTACTGTCGTGCCAAAGCAGACTTCAGATGTGTGGGCCCAGCCCATATTTCCCGGACCCGTCAAAAACCGACAATGCCTACACAAAAACGCACAAAACAGCCCCAGCGCTTACCACAAAACCTTCGCTGCGCAATGAAGTGCGGCTTAATCCTGTTGTCTGTGGCCCTGCTCAGCGGTTGCAATACCATTAACAGGAACATCGAAAACGCCGGTTCCGCCGAGCAATTGTACCGCAGCGCAAAACAACAATTGGACCGCGGCGACTTTCTCGGTGCCGTCGAGGGGTTCGAGACGCTCGAGGCACGGTACCCGTTTGGCAACTTCACACAGCAGGCGCAGCTTGATATCGCCTACGCCTACCTGAAACAAGACGAATTTGACAGTACCATCGATGCCGCCGATCGCTATATCAAACTATATCCGCTCAGCGACAGCATCGATTATGCGTGGTACATGAAAGGGATCGCCAACTTTTCTCGCGGCGGCTCGGCGCTGGAGCGGTTTTTTCCGCGAGATATGGCAAAAGTCGACCAAAAATGGCTACGCGACGCTTTCTCGGATTTCGACACGCTGGTGAATCGGTTTCCGGACAGCACCTACGTGCCTGATGCCATCGAACGCATGACATTCCTGCACGATGAGATGGCGCGTCATGAACTCGAAACCGCCGACTACTATTACCAACGCGGTGCGATGGCAGCGGCCATCAACCGCGTGCAGCACATGCTGGAGCGTTTTGATGGCTCCAAACACATCGGTAACGGACTCGCCGTCATGGCCAGTGCCTACCGGGCACTCGGCCAAACCGACCTACAACAGCAGACCCTCCGGGTACTGGCTGCCAATGAGCCTGAGCATCCGGCTCTGACAAATCTTAAAAAATAATATAATTCAATGGCTTAGCAGCCATTGGGTGGCTAAAAAAGCGCACGGTCGTGGTCCGGATTTTGCACTGGTTATATCCTGATTTAACGAGTCACGCGTTGTCCAGCTCTGATGCAGCCGCCGCTTCAACCACAATCGTTCGAGCCCGCAAAGATCTCACGGCCTCCGCCGTCTGACGAGAGCTCGTACCTGCAGCACACAAACTGGGCCGCTTTGAGGCTGCTCAACCAATATCGCCTGTTTCTGATCCTCGCGCTCGGCGCTATTTTCTATCTGACCGACCAACCCATTGTCCTGGGTCAACATGCCCCGGAACTGTTTAAGCTCACCCATGCGGTGTACCTGATTCTGGCCGGTGTGTTTTATCTGATTATCTCACGCCAGCAGTTTGGCCTTGAGACCCAGTTTTACCTGCACGCTTACGCCGATATTCTGGTGCTGTCGACAATTGTTTTTGCCAGTGGCGGGGTGGTCAGTGGCCTTGCCGTGTTGCTGGTGTTTCACATTGCCATTATCGGACATTTCACCCGGCTCAAATTTGCGCTGCTGTTCTCTGCCATCGCCTCCAGTGTGCTGCTGTCTCAGGAGCTCTACCTGCATCTCGGTGCCGACGCCGTTAACTTCACGCAAACCGGCATCACCTGCGGCACCATTTTTCTGTTTGGGATACTGACCTCCTCTATCCTGCCCGGCAAAACGGCTGTCAAACCACAAGATGAAGGACCCATGAGTGTTCGACAGCTGAGTGAGCTGAATAAAAAAATCGTGCAGGAACTGGCGGCCGGTGTGCTGTACGTGGACCCGGAGCATAAAGTGCAACTGGCGAACGGCGTTGCCAGAGAGTTGCTCGGTCATCAGGACGTTACGTTACCCAAACCTCTCTACAGTTTGTCACCCGAGCTTCACACGGCCATGGTTGCGTGGGCGAAGAACCCGGAGCTTGGCAATCGGCCAGTGCAATCACCGGATCAGAGTCGCGACCTGTTGCCGGGCTTTACGCTACTGAGTACCGGTGGCCTGTTGATAAAGCTGGAAGACCATGGCCTGATCAAACAACAAATGCAGCAGTTAAAACTTGCCTCACTCGGCAGATTATCCGCCAGTATTGCCCATGAAATCAGGAACCCGCTGGGGGCTATTTCCAATGCTGTGCAACTACTCGGTGAATCACCGACACTGGACAGCGACGACATCGCACTGATTGAAATTGCCGAAAATCACACACGACGCATCAATAGCATCATTGAGAACGTTATGCATATTTCCACACAACGTCAGGGGCAGACCGATCAGATCTGGCTCGGTGATGTACTCTCGGATTTTCGGCAACGTTTTGCAGAACGTCCCGAACACAACAACAGCGAGCTCGTGATTGATGTGCAGTCAAACGCACTCATTCGCTTCGATGCACAACACCTTGATCAAATTTTATGGAATCTGTGCCTGAACGCAGTCATGCACAATGACTCACAGGCAGTCACCATCAATATTCGTGTGTTTGACATGGGCATCGATCGTTTGATGATAGAGATAGCAGACAACGGCAAAGGCATTTCCGCCGCAGAGCAGGACGCGATTTTCGAGCCTTTTTACACCACACATAACGCTGGCACCGGCCTCGGTCTGTATATTATCCGGGACTTGTGCGAGCTGAACAATGCTGCCATCAGTTACGTGCCAACTGATCAGGGTGCGTGTTTTCAAATTCTGCTGTCGGCAGAACAACAGCAGCTGGCAGCCTGATATGTCATCGGTTACCGCACTGGTCATCGAGGATGAGGCAGATATTCGTAAACTGCTGTCGATGGCTATTAACAGAATGGGTATCGACTGCCATGTGGCGGCTAACCTCGAAGAGGCCCGACACCTGTTGGCCGACGCCCGTTATCAGGTCTGTTTAACCGATATGAAGCTGCCTGATGGCAATGGTGTCGACTTTGTACGGTACATACAGTCTGTGCAGCCTGATCTGCCGGTCGCCGTTGTCAGTGCTCACGGCAATATGGAAGCCGCCGTTGAAGCCATGAAAAACGGCGCCTTCGATTTTGTCAGCAAACCGGTTGATATTCATTTGCTGCGCAAGCTGATCACCACGGCTATTGCTACCCATGCAACCGCTGCCAATGATGCACGGACACAACCTCATTCATCGGTACCTGCAACACACGGCGGCACACCTATCACCCATGGCCGTGCCGGTACCCATGCGCTGGTCGGCGATTCACCGCCTATCCAGAATTTGCGCAAAATGATTCTAAAGCTCGCAAGATCCAATGCACCCGTGTGGATCACCGGAGAATCAGGTACCGGTAAGGAGCTGATTGCCCGACTGATACATACCAACAGTGCACGGGCAGCTGCGCCATTTGTACCCATTAACTGTGGCGCCATACCATCCGAACTGATGGAGAGCGAGTTGTTCGGCCATAAAAAAGGCAGCTTCACAGGTGCCATGCAAGATCATGATGGTCTTTTTTTACAGGCAGAAGGCGGTACGCTGTTTTTGGATGAGGTGGCGGAACTACCGCTTCATATGCAGGTGAAGTTACTGCGGGTCATACAGGAAAAGTCGCTGCGACGAGTGGGTGATACCCAAGAGCAGATTACTGATGTCCGTATTCTGAGTGCCAGTCACAAGGACTTGAGCGCCGAGGTCGAGGCGGGAAGATTTCGGCATGACCTGTACTACCGATTAAACGTTATTACACTGACCGCGCCTTCGCTGGCATCCCGGGCGTCTGATTTACCACAATTGATCAGACATTTTTTGAACAACATGACCAATGGCACCCATCAGGCATCCATCACACTCGATGACGCCGCGCGAACTGCGCTAAATCAGTACGCGTTTCCCGGTAATGTCAGAGAGCTTGAGAACATCCTGGAACGAGCCTTGGCGATGACCGAAGGCAACACCATTCGTGTTGAGGATCTGGGGCCGTTGAACATTACCTCAACCAACCACCTGTTGCCGGATGATCTGCAGAAAACTCATAGACACGACTCACCGTCTAACGGGGCAGTCCACACGCAGAGCCCAAACCGCGACATAAACAAAGAAACTATTGTCGCCACACTGGAGCACACGCGCTGGAATCGTAAACAGGCTGCTGAACAGTTAGGCATGACTTACCGCCAGCTACGGTATCGTATCCAGCAACTCGGCATTATCAGCTCGGATAAATCTGACTGACGGCCACCGAACAGGTCTGTCAGGATCGAAACCTGAACCCTGTCTCGCTACGTTAGAACAGAATGACAAAGTGACAGTAACAATTGTCAACAAGTGACAAGTGATCTGCGATTTGTCACTGCATACACGCTGCGAAAAAAGATTAACAGCAGCGTCAAAACTATTGATTAATAGACATAAACCACCAACAGACGCATTTTTTAACCCACTGGCACGCCCTCTGCACTTAACTCAGCACCCCTGCGGACGTTAAATAAATCGCAAGGTCCAATTAATTTGATTTGCCTGTCACCTACTCTTGGAGTTAAACAACCATGGTTAAAATGCAAAAAGGTTTTACATTAATCGAACTGATGATCGTTATCGCGATTATCGGTATTCTCGCAGCTGTTGCGGTACCTCAGTACCAGACTTACACCAA
>CALDUO010000142.1 GCA_937923745.1 uncultured Granulosicoccaceae bacterium | reverse complement strand
GACACTCTACCGCCGTTATCCGAGAGACTCAGCGTCTTTCATCGTCTACAACAGGCTATCTGGGTCTACGACATAGACGAAGCACGCGTTGTCTGGTCCAACAACAGTGGGCTGGACATTTGGCAAGCTGACTCCCTCGATGCACTCCGCGAGCGTGACCTTGGCGCTGATATGACCGAGACGGTAGCGAAACGACTCTGTCAGTATCAAAGCGACTTTATCAGTGACGAATCGGCAGAGTTCAGAGAGATCTGGACCGTCTATCCGAACGGCGAACCCACGACAGTCAATGCCATCTACTCTGGCATTGTGCTCGATGACGGCAGAATGGGCATGTTCTGCGAGGCCCGGAAAGACGGACAATTCGAGCCCGAAGCACTGCGCAGCGCCGAAGCACTGCTGCATACTTCTGTGATGATTACACTCTACACGGCCTCCGGCGAACCGCTCTACCGCAACCCCGCCGCACGTAGTATGGCTCGAAGCCTGGATGAAACACTCGACAATCATTTCCACGATGCGTCGGTGATGCAGTTGCTGTCACATTCCACAGACGACGAGATCAACCTTGTCAGCTCTGTGAATACTATTCACGGTGAAACCTGGCACGACATCACCGCCCGTCGTTGTCTCGATGCCGTATCCGGTGAACAGACATGGCTGATCAGCGAAGTGGATGTGTCGCGACTCAAAGCCACCGAGGCACGCGCTCAGTTTCTTGCCGAACATGACACACTCACCGGACTGCCCAACCGTAACCATGTCACTGTCAACTTTCAGAATCGCATCGATCAAATCATGGCTCATGGCCAATCCGGCGCTCTGATTTTTATTGATCTTGACCAATTTAAAGATGTGAACGACACCCTCGGTCATGCGTCCGGTGATCAGCTACTGGTGGAAGTTGCCCGGAGACTCACGGAGATTATTACTGAACAGGATGCTGTAGCCCGACTCGGCGGCGACGAGTTTCTACTGCTGTCAGGCCCCATCACAAACCCGATGCTGGTGCAGAATCTGTGTTCGCAAATACTCGACGCGGTCTCCCGACCCATTAACCTTCAGGGGCGGGAGGTCAGCGTCACACCGTCCATTGGTATCAGTGTGTTTCCCGATGATGGTCGAAAAATACTGTCGCTGATGCGGCACGCTGACTTGGCGATGTATCACACCAAGGCGACCGGCAAAAACGGTTATGCCTACTTTTCCCAAGAATTGAGCGATGCCGTCGAGCACCGTATTAATCTCGACTCAGAGCTATTGGTCGCGTTAAAAGAGTCGCAATTCGTCACCTACTTTCAGCCTCGCGTTGATATTCGAACCAACCAAATATCGGGTGCTGAAGCTCTGGTCAGATGGCAACACCCCGAGAAAGGGCTTATTCCACCGGGCGTTTTTATACCGGCCTGTGAAGCATCCGGCTTAATTGGCGAACTCGGTAAGCTTGTGTTTCGTCACTCTGTGCAAGCTCAGCGCGAATGGGCTTGCCTTGGTTTTGATTTAAAAGTGTCAGTGAACCTGTCACCGATTCAGTTTGGCGATGAGCAACTGGTGGAGGATCTTATCGCTATTATCGAGGAGGAAGATGGTAACCCGGCACTGATAGAACTTGAAATTACCGAGTCAGTATTGCTGGGCCATGATCAATCAACCATAGAGAAGCTACATGCTTTAGTCGATCATGGCTTTCGAATTGCCATTGATGATTTTGGTACAGGCTACTCGAACCTTGCGTATTTACACCGCTATCCGATTCGATGCCTGAAGATTGATCGCTCGTTTATACAGCAGCTTGACTCGGCACAACCCATTATTGAGCTCATTGTGTCGATGGCGCGTCTGTTTAAGCTGGATGTGGTCGCTGAGGGAGTCGAAACGCAGGATCAGCTCGATACCATACGCGCTTTCGACTGCCAGGAATATCAGGGCTATCTGTTCGAAAGGCCTATCATGTTCGGTGACTTTACGATACTACTCGAAAGTCATCAACAGCTAGCCGCATAACTTATGCGGCTTTTTGAGCCAGTATTTCCTGATACAGGTCAAAGTCTGCATGCTGGTCTATGTATTCGCGCTGCTCTGCCGGCAGTTCCCGTGGCTTACCCTTGATGTTTGAACGGTATGTTTGCCGCGCTTTACGGAAGTGAAGATACAGGTTTTCATCTGATGCCACTTCCAGAAAATCGGTGACCACATCAATCGCCTCGTGGTCATCCGGCTCGCCATCAAAGAAGTCTTCATAACCGACGACCAAAATTTGGTCAGGATACTTGCGCGCTAACTTACGAATAACCTGATTACAATCGTTCCACGGCGACACAGCTTTATCAGCCGTTTTAAATTCAGGCCAGCCATCGCCTTCGCGCTCTGCACGAGCCTGCCACGAACAACCCGTATCATAGATATCGCGCACAATAAAAATCACTTTCGCCCGGTCGAATTCCTGACAGATGGGTTCAATGAAATGATGGTTGTTGGGAATTTTATCGCCGATGATCCGATAGTTATCGTAATTGCGGGCAACGTCTTCGTAGAACCCTTTAAATCGCTCGGAATTTTGTGGTGATTGGTTGGTTAAGCCATCAGAGAAATCGAGTAATCGGTCCCGCTCAAACAATGCGGCATTAAACTCTTTGTACCGACGCTTGTTCATCAGCTTTTTGTACCGCTCGATGCAGACAAGGACTTCGCTGTGGGCATTCAGCAAATTGGCAATAGCCGTAGTACCGGATCGCTGGATACCACTAATGAATAAATAGTCTTTCTGCATGCTCTACCTCCTGCAACATCGCGTACTGAATATCTTCGGGCGAGCAAATTGCAGGCCAGCTCGCAAATTCAGGTCAGCGATCAATGGACAGTAGTCACTGTGTATCTTTAACAGGAACCCGAGAGCACCGCAGTGACGCCAGGCAATAAAAAGCCCAGCGACCTCGCCCGATCGAGTTGCAGCCTTAAATCAAGTGGCAAACCGTTGATGCCCGCGCCTGATATCAGCTGAACCGCATGGTCGGTGCTGACACCCCAGTGTTCCAGTAGGTGCAGGCCATACGCTGCCCGGGTCATAGACTCGGATCCGGCGACATTGATCAAACCGGTTTCAGCCGTCAAATTGACGGCCAGTTCACACAAGACCTCCGCCAGCGAATCAATCCACACGGGTTGACGCTGAACGTCGCTAAACAACGATAACGTCTCTCCGGCCTCAAGACGTTGCACAAACCCCTCTGTGCCACGATCCATTTGTTGCAAACCATAGATCAGCGAAGTACGCACAATAATCGCGTTAGCGCCACTTGACAGCACAGCCTGCTCACCCAACCACTTGGTTTGACCGTACACATTATCGGCAAGCGGTTGCGCTATCGCGTCGTCAGCGAACGGGGCATCGATACCATTGTGAACAACATCAGTAGACACACTGACCAGCCGGCAACCGCTATCGGCGGCAAGTTGTGCGATCGTTGCCGTGGCAAGGTGATTAACCGCTGTCATGGACGAGGCACTGCTGCCGGGGTTCGCTGCGGCCGCATGCACAATGGCATCCGGTGCTACCGACTCGACTACCGCCCGTAACGCGGCGGTGTCTGTCAGATCAACCGCAATGTGCTCAACATTAGCACCGATACCATGACCGGTACGGGACAGACCGATAACATCACCGTAGCGACAGGCGATGGGCAACAGTCTGTGTGCAAGGTAACCAGAGGCGCCAGTGATCAGTAGTGTTGTCATAATTACAAGGCAGAATCGAACGCGATAACCGTGTGAGTCTTGCGCCTTTCGCTTTTTATGCCTGATCGATTGTGTCTGTTATAACAACGGCTCACAGAATACGTCATTGCTCGACGCTCGATTTCACCAGTGCGCGGCCTTCTTCAGTTGCAACCTTTTGGTAAAACGATTCGAAGTCCTGGTCGACTGAATCAAATAACACCTGAAAACCCGGAATAAACTTTCGGTAGGTCGCAACCGATATCAGCCGGGCGTTATTGAGTTCTTTTTGAAACCAACCATCGTAGCCGCTATAACCGCCCCAAGCTGTTTTGAGTGTTTCGTAGTCCTGTCGCAGCAAATCAAAGCTCTCGGCTTTTTTGACTCGCATCACCTCGTCTGACCATGCCTCGCGATACAGGGTCACGAGTCGTTTTCGCCCAACCGCCAACAGTGCGTTGAAATCAACCTGTCGCTCAAGCCATGCTTCATAACGCGGCAGTAACTCCAGTTGCCCGGTGTGCTGCAACCATCGACGCACTCCCTCCTGCTCGACAAACGATGCAAATGCCTCGTTAAAGCTGCTGTCATCTTTTATGTACAATTTTTGGTGTGCCAATTCGTGAAACAGCGTACCCACCAGTCGCAGATCACCCCCCTTTAACATGGTGTCGAGTATGGGGTCGGAGAACCAACCCAGCGTCGAATAGGCCGACGCTCCACCAATGATCGTATCGAAACCTTGCGCCGAAAGCTCAGCGCGAAACGCTTCGGCACTGGCCTCTTTAAAATAGCCGCGATAGGACACACAGCCTGCAATTGGAAAACACCATGTTTGGGGTGTCAGGGAAAACTCAGGCGCCGCAACAACATTCCATGTGACATGCGCCCTGCCTGTTTCGACATAGGTGCTGTAGCTATCATTTTGCGGTAACAGTAACGCGTCGCTGGCGAACTCACGCGCTCGCACAGACAGTTCGAGCTGCTGTTTGAGTTCAGAGGGCGTGTCGGCTGAGGCAATCAGTTCTGCCACCGGTGTGCGCGCACGCATCAACTTCAGATGCCCATTGATGGCCTGTGCATAGTAGCCTGCCGAACAACCGGCAGACAGCAGCAAAAAAGCCAGGAGCATCAACGCGGACAGCTTTTGTACCGGCTTGTTCATGCTTTTGGCCCCTCATACTTCAAAGACATTCAATTTCATCCTGTTTTGTCGGGATATACCAACCGGAGCATCGCCTCAAGACCGGCTCTGCGCTAGAATACCAGCCATTGTTATATCCCATCATCCAATAAACCGATCAGTCGCCTGACAATGCAAAATTGCAACCGCCTGCCGCAGACCCGCTCATGCGCCTGACTCCCCTCCCATGAAATCCTACCTTGTGGGTGGCGCGGTGCGCGATCAACTGCTAGGGCTGCCGGTCAAAGACCGGGACTACGTGGTGGTTGGCTCCTCGGTCGACGACATGCTGGCTGCAGGATTTACCCCGGTAGGACAAGACTTCCCGGTGTTCCTGCATCCTGCGACCAAAGACGAATATGCGCTCGCACGCACTGAGCGCAAGACAGCCAAAGGCTACAAGGGGTTCGTTTTCCACACGGCTCACGATGTCACTATCGAGCAGGACCTTGCCCGACGTGACCTCACCATCAATGCGATGGCAATGGAAGACAATGGCGACATCATAGACCCCTACGGTGGCCAACAAGACCTGTCAGATCGGGTGTTGCGTCATGTCACCGATGCGTTTGCAGAAGATCCGGTGCGCGTACTTCGCGTTGCCCGATTCCATGCAAGGCTTGCCGATCACGGGTTCAGTGTTGCACCTGAAACGCTGGCGCTGATGCGGTCGCTGGTTGATCAGGGCGAGCTTGAGACATTAGTGGCGGAGCGGGTTTGGGCAGAAACTCTGCAAGCTCTGATGACCGGGTTTGGTTCGGTGTATTTTAAAACCCTCAGAGCCTGTGGTGCGCTGCGTGTGATTTTTCCGGAAATCGATGCGCTCTACGGTGTACCGCAGCCAGCACAATGGCATCCGGAAATCGATACGGCAGTGCACACGTTTATGGTGCTCGATCAGGCATCTGCACTCAGCGACAGTGGTGCTGTTCGGTTTGCAGCCTTGTGCCATGATGTCGGCAAAGGTACGACGCCATCAGCACTGTGGCCAAAGCATCATGGCCATGAAAGCGCAGGGGTGCCGCTGGTGAAATCGCTGTGTCATCGGTTGAAGGTACCGTCTGACTGCACCGCTCTGGCTCTGTTGAGCTGTGAATATCACGGACACTGCCATAAAGTGCTGGAACTCAAACCGTCAACATTAGCGACGCTGTTGGCATCACTGGATGTACAGCGACGACCCGAGCGTTTTGAGCAGTTTCTGACGGTGTGCCTGGCCGATGCCCGAGGTCGGCTCGGCTTTGAAGACAGAGCTTACCCGCAGGCAGAGTACCTACGGGGAGCAGCTGACGCCTATCGTGCGGTTGACGCCGCACACATTGCGCAGACCATAACCGACAAAACTGAACCGGCAGAGAGCAATCAAGGCGAGGCGATTCGCACTGCTATTCACATGGCACGGATCGCTGCGTTAAAAACTTACAAAAACACAACACCAATCAATTCGAAATAGTAGACAGTTCTCATGGATTCACTAACACAAATTGTTTTGGGTGCGGCCGTCGCAGAAGCCACCATCGGGCACAAGGTGGGCCGTAAGGCCATGTTGGCTGGCGCTATTCTGGGCTCACTACCGGATCTTGATGTTCTGATCCCATTCGACGGGGCTGTCGCCGACTTTACGTATCACAGAAGCTTTACTCACTCCGTGATTGTATTAACGCTCTTTACCCCCTTTATCGCATGGATTTTTAAACGCTGGATGCCAAAGGGTGGTTATGATCGCTGGATGTTCACGGTGTTTATGGTGCTGAATACCCATGTGTTACTCGACTGTTTTACTGTGTACGGGACACAGGCCTTGTGGCCACTGACCGAACACCCTGTCGCATGGTCCACTATATTTATTATTGACCCGCTGTACACAGTACCGCTACTGCTCGGTGTACTGTTTGCAATGCGACGGCGGCGTAAGTCGCGCTCATCATCGCGTGCTAATTTCTGGGGATTGGCGCTGAGCAGTGTTTATCTTATGTGGACTGTCGGTGCCCAGGCCTACAGCGAAAATCTCGCACACCAATCCCTGAACGCCAACAACATCAGATACGATCAAATCATCACGACCCCCACACCCATGAGTCTGTTATGGCGGCATGTCGCAATCAATGATGACGAATATTACGAGGGGTTCAATTCGCTGCTGGATGAGGACCCTGCCATAGAGTTCGTTGCTTATGACCGAAACGGCGAACTCGGCGAACCACTGGCAGAGCACTGGCCAGTACAACGACTCGACTGGTTTACCAGAGGCTTCAATGCGTTTGACACCAGCGGCGACGGAAGCGACCCGGACAATGCCGATATCGTCATGACCGATCTTAGAATGGGGATTGAAGCCAGTTACGTGTTTAACTTTAAAGTGGCTGAAACCATCGACGGCACCATCACACCGATGAAAAGTGAGTTAATCAGATTCTTTCCGGACACCGAACGTGTACGGGCTGTTTTTCAGCGGATGTTTGACGAGTCGGTCTCTATCGACCCGTAAC
>CALDUO010000141.1 GCA_937923745.1 uncultured Granulosicoccaceae bacterium | reverse complement strand
CCCAACGCATCTGCTTCGCCGGACTTTACTTCCAGCACTAATTCATCGTGTACCTGCATGATGATGCGTGCATTGGGTTTGTCGGTTTTGATCCATTCGTGTGCTTTGATCATGGCCCGCTTGATGATGTCTGCGGCGGTGCCTTGCATGGGGGCGTTAATGGCTATTCGTTCGGCGTACTGTCTGGCTTGTGCGTTTCTGGCATTGATGTCGGGCAGGTAGAGTCTTCGGCCGAAGACGGTTTCTACGTAACCTTGTTGTCTTGCCAGTTCTCGGGTGTTGTCCATGTATTCTCTGACACCGGGGTAACGCTCGAAGTAGACGTTGATGTAGTCCTGTGCCTCACCTCGGGCGATGTCGAGTTGTTTTGCCAAACCAAAGGCTGACATACCGTAGATGAGACCAAAATTAATGGCTTTTGCTGCGCGTCGCTGGTCGCTGTCTACTTCATCGACGGGCACCATAAACACTTCTGCGGCTGTGGCGCGGTGTACATCCAGGCCTTGCTCGAATGCGGTCAACAGTCCCTTGTCTGCTGACAAGTGAGCCATGATTCTGAGTTCTATCTGTGAATAGTCTGCTGCGAGTATTCGGTAACCTTTGGGTGCAACAAACGCTTGGCGTATTCTGCGGCCCTCTTCTGTGCGTACGGGTATATTTTGCAGGTTGGGATCGGTGGAAGACAATCTGCCTGTTGATGCGACCGCCTGATGATAAGAGGTGTGTACTCTGCCGGTAGACGGGCTGATTTGGCCGGGCAGTTTGTCGGTGTAAGTGGACTTTAGTTTGGATAGTGAGCGGTGCTGAAGTATTAACCGCGGTAACGGATAATCTACGGCCAGTTGCTCCAACACATCTTCGGCGGTAGACGGTTGGCCTTTGGGCGTTTTTCTGATGACGGGAAGTTTCTTTTCATCAAAGAGTATTTCCTGAATCTGTTTGGGTGAGCCCAAATTAAACTCTTTACCCGCATCGCTGTAGGCTTCACCTTTAATGGTTTCAAGCTTGTCGCTGAGCTCTGCACTTTGAGCTTCCAGCATATCGGCATCAATCATCACGCCGTTGGTTTCTATCTCATTCAGCACTGGCACGAGCGCTACTTCAATAGACTCATACACAGAAACCAATGCCGGCACCTCTGAAAGCCTCGGCCACAATTCTTGATGTAACCGCAAGGTGATATCAGCATCTTCTGCGGCATAGGGTGATGCCTGCTCTAGCGGTATCTGATTAAACGTAAGCTGTGATTTACCCTTACCGGCAATATCTTCAAAGTGAATGGTGGTCTGGCCGAGGTATTTCTCTGCCAATGAATCCATATCGTGTCGTGTGGCCGTGGAGTTATACACGTATGACTCCAGCATGGTGTCATGTGCGATGCCTGTCAGCACGATGTCATATTTACGCAACACGTTGGCATCGTATTTTAGGTTTTGTCCCACCAGCTTGACGTTGGGGTCTTCCAGTAATGGTTTGAGCACAGACAAGACGTCATCGCGTGACAACTGCTTGGGCGCCCCGTCATAGTCATGCGCCACCGGTATGTAGGCAGCCTTGTAGGGTTCTACCGCCACCGAGACACCCACCACTTCGGCCTCCATGTAGTCGAGGCTGGTGGTTTCGGTATCAAATGCGATGAGTTCGGCGGCTTTGAGTTTTTTAACCCAAGCAGTCAGGTCTTTCTTGGTCAGTACGGTGTCGTACTGTTTTTCGGTGACGGTGCTAGCCGAAGTTGCTCCTGCTGCTTCGGTACTGGTAGCGCCAGTTGCAGCTCCAGTCCCGGCGCCAGTCCCGTCACCCGCCGCCGCACTGCCATCGTTACCGGCAGAGACATTGGCGATGGCCTGCCGCACTTCACGCAGCCAGGTTTTAAATTCTGCATCAGCGTACAGCGTCTCCAGCGTTTCAAGCTCTGGCTTGCCCATGACCAATTGATCAAACGTCTGGTCCAGCGCTACATCTGTTTTTATGGTGGCAAGCGTCTGCGACAGCGGAATAGCATCGAGACTTGCCCGCAATTTTTCACCAATTTTACCTTTGACCTTGTCGGCGTTCTCTATTAACCCGGCTGCCGAGCCATATTCGGTCAGCCACTTCACCGCAGTCTTGGGCCCACAGCCTTGTACGCCCGGTATGTTGTCTGAGGTGTCACCCACCAACGCGAGGTAATCGATGATCTGATCTGGCTTCACACCAAACTTGGCTTCAACGCCAGCTTCGTCTAGCACCGAATTGTTCATGGTATTAATAAGTGTGACGTGTTTGGTCACCAGCTGCGCAATGTCTTTATCGCCGGTGGATATCACCACATCGACACCTGCTGCATCTGCCTGCACGGCCAGCGTACCGATGACATCGTCGGCCTCCACTCCCGGAATAATGAGCATGGGTACACCCATCGCCCTTACTATTTCATGCAGCGGTTCAATCTGCTCCCGCAAATCATCCGGCATAGACGGACGGTTCGCCTTGTATTGGTCATACAGATCATCACGAAACGTCTTGCCTTTTGCATCAAACACCATCACCACCGACTCACTGTCGTAATCGGCAATCAGTTTTTTCAGCATGTTGATTACGCCGTACATGGCACCGGTAGCTTTGCCCTTGGAATTGGTCAGCGGCGGCATCGCATGAAATGCCCGGTAGAGATACGAAGAACCGTCTACCAATATCAGAGGTTTTGCAGAAGTCATGGGGCGTTCCGGTCACAAAAAGCACAGTAGAGCTGTATTCTACCGCCAGCTGAGCGTCGCCCGCTAACTCTTTGATGATTGGCCGAAGCGCGCCGCCATTCTGGTACACTTCACCGTATGATCTCCTCGTTCAGATCCAGCCGGTAAAGTACCGCCTCTTGCCTGCTGCCTACGATACATTGGGTTAACAGCCTATTTTTTTAAGGACCACCAAATGAACCAGCTACCGCCAAACAACGCAAAGAAATCCCCACTGCGCGACCAAATTCTGAATCGTGATTCCTGGAAAATTTTTCAGATCATGGCTGAATTTGTCGAGGGGTTTCAACAACTGGTAGACATCAGCCCGTCAGTGAGTATCTTTGGTTCTGCCCGCTTCAAACCCGATCACCCATACTATGAGGTCAGCGAGCACATCTCACGGCTACTGTCAGACTCGGGTTTCGCTGTAGTCAGCGGTGGCGGTCCTGGTGTGATGGAGGCGGCCAACAAAGGCGCGTTTGCAGGCAAATCTCCCAGCGTCGGCCTGAACATCAAACTGCCACACGAACAATCGGGTAATCCGTACCAGGACATTGGCATTACCTTTAAATATTTCTTTGCCCGCAAAGTGATGTTCGTTAAATACGCGTCAGCCTACGTGGTCATGCCCGGCGGGTTCGGCACACTCGATGAAACCGCCGAGATTCTTACACTGATACAAACCGGCAAAACCAAAAAAATTCCTGTCATTTTGTTTGGATCAGAGTTCTGGAAGGGCCTGACCGACTGGTTTGAAAACACCCTTGTACCCGAAGGCACAATCAGCCCCGAAGACCTTAATCTGTATACCGTCACCGATGACCCTCAAGCCGTCGTCGACGCAATCTTCGATTTTTATGAAGGTGTTGATCTGGATAGCCTGATTCGGCAATCACAGCTGTCGATGGATATTTAGGCTCTTTCGACAAGTCTCCATACCAAAACGGGACATCACTCCCAAAGACTATGCTCGATGATAGAAGCAACGGTACTGATCAACAGTGATGGTCTGTCGCTTGAGGGTGCGCTAACACTGCCCTCAGCCGATGCATCAGCGACAGATCAGGTGGTGTTACTCATTGCCGGTAGCGGGCCGCTTGATCGCGATCAGAATAGCGCGAAAGGCAAACTCAACATCTTTAATCAGATTGCAGAGCATCTGGGCAACCCGTGGTATCGCGAGTCTACGGTATGACAAGCGAGGTTGCGACAACAGTGAGGGCGATTGTTGTGACAGACTGGCTGCTGCGCCATTAGCGTATGTTGTATAGCGCGCCGACAGACTTCAGTGCATTACACCGCATTTTCGCCAGCGTCGATATCAGACGGTTATCTTGATTATTCAGGTGATCCATGCCGGGTGGCTGATAAACTATTCGTTTATAGTCTCTGGCATCTTGTGTGAAACTTACGTAACCGATAATGACAGCACATCAGGACCAGCGGAACAGACCGATAATGGCTGAGGCAGCGTAGAAAAATTGCAGCGCAAAAAAAGCCCAGCGCTTGTCAATATACCCCCATGCACCAAACAGCATTGATGACAACAGCAGCAAACTGAACCCGACAATCTCATTGCCTGTGTTCGATGCTATCAACAATGCGTACGCCATTGCCGACAGAGACCCTGACCATTCGAAAAACGTCACAGCACTGCGGGAATTTATCATTAATTGTTTACAGGGCCCTAGGTTGTGCCTTGGGTTGTGCCTTGGGTTGTACAGCGATCGTATGACAGTTCTTCAGACCAGTTTCTAGCCGGACCTGTTGATTCGCCAATAGTCAGCGGCGCATCAAGCAGCTCGGTTAAGGGCCCTTTTTTAGGGTTATCAATGATATCGAGCAACATGTTGGCGGCACGTTCACCGGCATCACGCACTGAAGAGCGGGTGGCGGTGAACTGCGGTATGTCACCGTCATTCTGAAAATACGACAGCTCATCATCGTGTATGACCACTGAGATATCACGGCCCATTTTAAGCCCGGCATTATGAATGGCACGCCGAACACCCAACGCACCCACATACGACGACACCAAAAACGCTGTTGGCTTGGTGGCTTGTATTAACGCATTTGACGCAGCATGAAACCCGTTGGCCTCGGTCAGGTCACCGGAGTAGGTCAGGCTTGTATTAACGGCAATGTCGCTATCGTTTAATGCGTCGGTGTACCCCAATCGTCGTCGCCACGCAAAATTCAGGGTTTCGATGCCATTGACCAAACAAATATCTTTGTGCCCCATATCAATCAATAAACGGGTTGCGCGATAAAACGCACGCCGGTTGTTCATGTCGATCCAGGAGTACTCTGATTCATTCGCGCTATCACGGCCGTGAATCACAAAGGGTAGTTTGAGTTGTTGAAGCAACGCTATTCGAGAGTCGTTCACGCGTGGTGCATGCACAATGACACCGTCAACCGAACGCTTGGACGCAATATCACGATAGGCAGACTCTTCCGAGTCTTCCGGCGCCATGGTCAACATGAGTTCGTACCCCTGCTGAGAATATGCCTTACTGGCACCCGCGATAAACTCACCAAAAATGGGGTTAAAGACATCGGTTGAATTCATGGGAATAACATGA
>CALDUO010000140.1 GCA_937923745.1 uncultured Granulosicoccaceae bacterium | reverse complement strand
ACAATGCGCGTGTCCATGTGAACTTTGAAGAGGCAGGGGCCAAATGGCTGGTTGCCAATATGGCAAATCTCACACTCGCGTAAGCCGTTAGCATCAAATCAGTTTGTAGTTAAAAACACTGAACTACGTCACATAAAAGCACCTGACGTCCGGTATGGGCGCTGCGGCGTGGTTAGCAGTTTTTTAAAAATTGAGTTACCATCTTGGGCTGTTAGTCAAGGAACTGCTCGCTTAGATAACGCGAGATAACCCTGCAGGTTGTAAAGGGTTATGGTTAAAAAGGAGCAGTACAAACCCAAAAGAGATGTAAAAAATGGTACCGCAAAACTACGTAAGTGAAACAATAGCGCTCGGAAGCGATGCTTTCTCCAATGTACGAGAGTTGAGCATTCAACTCCAAATCGCCGATGAAATATACAGGGCGGCTTGTCGCCAAATTGGTATTCCTGAGGCTGCACTAACTCTATTGGAACTGGATAAATCAGCAGGTACGTTAAAAGTCAGAGGACTCGAGATACCGGTTATCGTCACCAAAGAGATTCTTGAAAACGTCACTCATATTAAAGACAAGTGGGTGACCCCAGCCATCGGAAGCCAACAAGCAGCGGACAATCCCTGGATAGAACTATTCGACAACACGTTAAAGGGCATTGGGAATATAGATCCGGCAGCACTGCCAGATCATATTCGGGATAGTGTCAGGTTCGGGCTCAGTGCTATAAAGTAGCACACGAACACTACGCATTGACTGGTACTGCCTAGGTCACTCTGGCGGTGCCGAATTTTTCGTCTTCCAATACACGCAGCGTACGATCAACCTGCAGCGCGTATTCGTATTTTTTGGAAATTTCAAGGCTCGATATCAACAGGCGCCTTGCAGCCTCGGTGCTGCCGCGTTGTAGCAGTACTCTTGCGTAAGCTGTAAGCATGCTACTCAGGCGAAGTTTCAGGTCATTGCGGCGTGCAATAGCCATAGCACGTACCAATAGTTTGCCCGAACTATGAGAGTCTCCGTTAGCTAACAGAATCTGTGCTTCGGCGTGCAGCGAGTCACAGGTGAGGCTTGGTATACCCATGACACGTGCATACTCTCTAACGTCTTGCACCACCAATCGATCACGCACGAGCCGCTTGTAAGGGTCTTTTTCATTAAACTGAGAAATTCTGACTTGCGAAATGAGGATGTGGTGTCGGATATCCTCGTGCCCACCCGCTTCAGCGTGTTCAATGGCCGATCGTAGTTCCTTTTTGGATTTTTGGATATTTCTGTCCGGTACCAGCCTCGCCAAGTGATTTTTAAAAATTGCAGTGGCACGGTCTTCGTTCTTGTTCTCAAAATATTTGACGGCTTTTGCAAGGTTTTTTTGTGCCTTCTTCCGTCGTCCCATCAAATGCATAGTGAGACCCCGATATCCGGTTGCCAGATAGTAGATACGAGATTCAAATGCTTTTTCCCTGCGACATATAATCTTTAGCCTGGCGTCCGCCTTGGACAAACGGCCTCTCTCTATCTGAGCAATTGCCATATTAAGGGAAATCATGCTGTGCTGACGCCCGCCACCAATGCCTTCAATTTTTTCACACAGAGAGAGTGCTTGCCTTAGATGGGCAATGGCTTCTCGCAGATTACCCTGTACTAACGAGGTGATCCCGACTTCGTTGTAGAGCCAAACGATTTCGTCGCGATACAGTGCATTTGTGCGACGCAGGCCATCGTGAGTGGGGTCTGGTAGTGCTCCGATTTCTATAATATTGTTGTCGGCATCGTGCTCAGGAACATAGAGTTCCCATGCTTTGCGGATGATCCACCTCAGCCGTACTTTATAGGTTTCGAAATAGCCTCTGCTCCTTTGTTTGTTCTCGCCAGGAATACTCTTATATTCTTCAAATCTTGACACTACCGCTATCGAGAATGTGGACCTCACCATGCTCATCGCAGCACGTAGAGACTGTATCTTGGTGACACGGTCTTGTGTCGAGTAAAGCCACACAGCATCCTGGGTGTTCGTATGAGGAATATCCGGATATTGACTTAAACTCACCATTACCGCCCGTAAATATCGATACGCCTCGTGGCTCAAGCGCGGTACGCCTGATGGCATGGACGCATAGAGCGACGGTGCGAAAGAATTCACTCTGACTGGTTCATATGCAGTACTACCGAGCTTGGAAACACAGTACTGTTGGATCATCCGGTGGAGTGAGTATCTGACATTATGGGATTGTGGCCAGCTATCATTGGGTGTATCTCTATTCTCAGGTATGTCCTCACTGGCCTGTGTCGTGACAAGTTCATTTGATGCAATTAAATCACTGTGCGGCGTAATATGAAACACCAGGCCCCGCTCCCCCAGTGAAAACAACGCCTTTGCTACCATGCGCCTTCTGCCGAGAGTTACGTTCTCAGCTGCAGTCACTGAATTGAGATAATTTCTGACGCTCGGTAGGCGAGCAACTACGTTACTGCCTATCGGACTATTGATAACGGCAATATTACGTAACAGGTGGTAATGAAGCTCAATATCGTATACCGGGTCTCCAATTTTATGATACAGCCGGTAGACATCCAAAACAGCTTGAATAACAGTCTCTTCGGCGAGATGATTACTGACGTTACGAACACGGTTGGCTGTGTTAGACATAAACGATTCGGCTTTTTGAGCACCGAGAACCCATGAGTCTTCGGATAACGCAATTTCCTGCGCGGCAGCTAACAGTAGTGTGATAACAAAACGGTTCGACGAAAATGTGGCGCGTAGCTCTTTCCATTGATTCAGATCAGCGACATGTTGCGTGCGATAATTTTCAACAATAAACACTCTCAGTTCGTCGAGGCTTGCCGGAATTTGTGGGTCTATGTCAGCAATTGCGCCATGGATACTGTGAAGAAAATGTTGGCGTTTTTCTACCGTTAGATCCTCAATATTTACAATGTCTTCTGTAGACCAAATGGTATGCAAGCTATTCTGATACTGGTGATAATGTCTGCGAAATAAATGTGGGTCTGTCTCAGCTGTACTTTTCTTCTTGTACAGTCTGTAGGCATGTAATATTGCAGCCAGTGGCAAAAAATTGTCGACCAGCAGCCGGGTGGGGTCCATTATTCTGGTGAAGTGGACCAGATTGGTTTGATGAATTGAATCATCTGACAGACCTTTTGTATTAAAAATTGGTTTCTCGCCAAAATTTATACTACTGTACCGTGCTCTACGTTTAACGAGTGATTTGGCGCGTGCGTTACAATTTTCACGCACCATGATTTGATTCCGAAGGTCAGAACGATATTTGTTGTATTGCTTACGCGTATTTTTAGTTAAGTGTGCCGAATCCAGCCAAGGTAGCCCCAGTCGCTTTTCAGAACCAATTGTGATGATATCTATTGGCACTTTGCTCATAGCTCGGGATGCCAGAAAACTCAGAAAATCTGCAACTTCCAAATTTTTTGAATTTTCTCCATGCTCAAAAAAAAGTTCACAACCGTTTAAACACAGTAGGAAGCGAGGTACGATTGGTTTTAGTACGTCGCCACTTTTTGAGTTATCGATGGTTTGGAAAAACTCCTCGGTGATATCAGAAAATAGTTTACTCAGTTCACCAAATTTCTCTGTAGTCGCCTGAAGAAAATCGCCCCTGCCTGAATCTCTGTACTGGTGGTGCAGAAAGTCTAGTGTAATCGTGCTGCGGTTTCCTATAGCTTCAAATAACAGTTGATCGGGCCTGTTGGTCAGGTCTGACTTTTTTGTCTCTGCTGTTATTATGCGCGGAATGGTCTCTTGCCATGTCTCTGCCTGTTGCAGTAAAGCGGTAATTGTTTTTTCTGTAGATTTCGATAAAGCGTGGTTACTATAGATATCATCAAAATTTATATCGATGATTTTTGCGAGTTCAGATTGTCTGGGTGACTTCAGGATCTCTGCGACCAGCCATATAATGCCGTACAGCGTGCTAACATCTTTTTTGATAACGTTGAGTGACATGTCATAGGTAGACGCTATCTCTGTCGAATAACTAAAGTTCAAAAATATAGACGATGTAAACAGGGTCCTTTTTGTGGAGTTCGCTGAGCTCACCCACGATGGGTGTGCAGCCCTGAGGTAGCTCGACAGACCAAGTCGGGTTGACAGCATTGAAAAGAAAGTTCCTTTGCCAAGGCCGGTGTCGGCTGCGATCGTATAGAAACGCCTGCTGTTTATTGCGTGTTCAGATAGTGGGGAACGAGGTTGTGATGCCAATGCTTCCACAAAGGTGTCAAAGGCGCGTATGTGGGTTTTTACATCCGGCATACCGCTTTCTGTATTGAATTCAGGGCAGAGTGTATCTTCTGCTTCCTGCATGTCAGAAATTGAATTGACCACACGATAGCGAATAAACCGCTTTGGAAGCAGAGGTTGTCCCACGGCCTGAACTCCATTGCGTCGAAGTTCCAATACAGGGTTGCGGTGCGGTGGACGTTGCTGCCAATGTCTCCACCATACTCTCCATTCTGTACTTAACGAGGTTAGTGATGCACAAAGCGTTGCCGTGAGTAAGGCCCCTTGTAGTCCATCTAACGCTGATTGGTGTGCTGATATTTCGCGCTGAAAAGCGTACAACTTCGTGGCGTTGTCCGGTTGTGTCAGCGAAATGATCAGAAGGTTTCTTAGCAGATTGAGATAAAATTCGAGAAATTCAGTGCCATCCAGGTCGGTACTGTCTACGCCCATGCGATGTCGCCTCGCCATAGACATGTTCCGTGGTCTTTGTGTTGTAAATATCGGCGATTTTAGGGTTGGAAAGTCTTTAAAATTTTGTGATCTGACACAGTGTAGTAACTCTTCTTCGTTAAGCTCTCCAAATAGAATGGGCAGAACATCTTTTACTTGACTAAATTCGTCTTGCGTCAAGTCTGCCCCGAATTTCCCCACATGGTCTGATATGTTTTTTAAACGTTCTGTCGGCTCAAATATGTTGATGCCAATATCTTTGAGTGTGGTTGCGCTTGACAGTGAGCCAGAGTAGTTTGCAATTTTTATATTGATTTCGTCTCGATCATGTTTAATCGAATTTCGCAATGCCTCAATCAAGCGTGTGACTCGGTGCAGCCAGTCAATAGCGATCCGTGGCGGGTAGTCGCCTGGGTTTACGAGTTTGATTTCGCCACTGCCATAAAAGATTGTGTGTGTGCCATATCGAAGATAAAGTGCAGATGCAAACTTTGATCTCGCTTCAATACTTTTGTCTGCGGGCAGCAACACCATGGCGGTGTAACCTCTGGTTTGATCATTATCGGAGATAAACTGGCGCAGCGGGCGTAAGACGTCAGCTTCCTCCATACCGAGACCAATGAACAGTATATGAGAGGCCGAGAACGCCATGGTGATACCTTCGTTGATCATCTCCCGACGCTCATCGGTTTTGATATACATTTCCATGTAGTTCCGCTCTGTAATGACCAGCGGGTCATCCAGTGTGGCCCTTCCATGCAGATGAAAGACTGAGGCGGCTGACCCGGCAGTGTCGGTGGCAAATGTTACCAGGTCGGAGGCGCGAGTCGGATCAAAACAAGTGTCCCAAAGCGCTGTGCCAATTCCGTCAACTCGGTAGTCTCCGCGGTCGAAATAGTAGCGTCTGTCATTAGGGTTATCATTTTGGATAGTAGAATCCCTGACTTCCTTTTCCCTAAATCCGATATCCTGGTAGAAGCGCTCAATCTCAAAGTCGTAGTTCGTGGTCAGATATCGATGAATATTCAGATGTCTGATTGTTCTGTCGAGAGGGTCGAATCGGTTTGCAATAATAGAGCGTCTGGAAGTGTAGTCCTTACTGTCGAGAGGGTTTCCATCCAATAACTTGTTGAGTGTGATTGCCGGATCGGGAGATAACTTGAGCAAGACCTGTATGATAAAACGGGAGGTTGGCGTTAAAAATATGCGTTGGTGATTTGTTTTATCAGCATAGTCGTCGTATACCTTTTTCAGACTGTCAAAAAAGCTGAGCCAGAGTTTATTCCTTTCATGATTACCAGGCAGAGCGGATGACGTGTCGTTCAGAAATTCTCGCAGTTGACTGATTCTGAAATACTGCATAACTTTGAACCGTTCAGGGTTTTGCCTTATCCCGTCAATATGCCGTTTACAGTTTTTGAGTGAAATAACACCCAGCTCGTTTCTTAGTTGTTCAATTTGATGTTTTTCAAAGGGTGTCTCTCTACCATCTTCAGGTTTACTGGAGAGTCCGGTGATCAGAATTTCTTCTGCATGTGCACATTCATCTACCAGCAGCGTTTTAGCAAGATTTTCAAATGTCATTTTTCCTTCAGGACGTTTGGAAATTTCCAGGTATCGCTGCATGCAGGTTTGCATTGCTTTGAAACTGTGGTGATATGAAGAGATATCATCTGGATTGACCAACACTTTTGCAAGAGTGTTGGCATCGTCAAAATACATTTTTTTTGTGTTATTTAATCCTGATTTGAGTGCACCGGATTCAGTGTCTGGGCGTATTCCCCAAAACTCTGTCATTTCGATTTCTTCGATACTGGTTTTATCTAACAGTTGCTGTTTCTTGGCAGAATCAGATTTGATGTCTTTCGGTAGAAAAAGGTCTCTGTTTCTAATGACCAGATCATGTAATTTTTGTGCAATTTCAAATTTTATGGGCAGACTGTCTCCACCCGGGAAATCGCCATTGCTGTGCTGCGCAAGGTTAAAAGTAGATTGGAGTTTTGCAAGCTCTTCTCCTACGTACTTTATCCGGCGCAATCGGTGTTTCATCCATCGTATAGTAGGTGCGATAGTTGGATGATTTTTGGTTGTATTAGATTCAAGGTGAGCGGTTAGCAGTTTGATCAGAAGTGTTGCTCGCTCGTCGGAGGCTTTGGTCAGCGCCAGTAGCGAGTCTGTCAGTTTTTTGGTGGTTGAAATTTGAGCATTTTGCCAAGTTGACCACCCCATACGACCATAAGCTGCGGATATACCCGACCCCACAAATGCGGTGATGTTTTTGGTGTTTAAAGATTGGAACAGAAGTTGTTTGGCGCGTCCCTCGATCAGGCTGAGATCGAGAGTGTCGTGAATTTGGTGAATGGTGTAAGGCCAGTGCCTTAGCTCTTCCCTGATGGTGTCGAATGTATCGGTTTCGCTGTCGTCAGATTGATTGGGTGTCGTCTTGTCCGTTTTGCTCATTTTACATATCCATCACTACGGTACACAGAATACCCGCCATATCACGGGGTATGCTCGACGACCATAATACGCATAATGAAAAATATTGTATAGAGAGTGTACGGCAGCAGGAATCGCGCACGGACGCACGCGATTATGAAACCTGCTACTGGTTCACACAGCCACCGTTCAGGCTGATGGCTGGCACTGATTAGCGGTAGTCGTCATCCTGTATGACCAACGTTTTGACTGCGCTGTTACCGTCACCAATTGTGTTATCAATCAGTACCACTGATGTGATGGCGGCTGCGTCGAGCGTGATGCTGTCGGTCATCGTGATGATAGACACGCTGCCAGATTCTGTGATGACTGGATGATAGGTGCCTGCGTCCAGCGTTAGGTAATCGCTGACAACATCACCATAGTTAATGCCGCTGGATACCGGATGATCAAGGCTTAAGTCTGCACTGCCGTTGGGTAGCAGTGTATCGGTGCTGACCCAATAGATATCTATGTCACCGCTTGACGCTAACCCCGGGGCGCTGTGTATGACTCTGACGGAGGGTAGATCGTTGGTGTTGCTATCAGCGTCTGTTGATGAAGGGATAAGCCCGGTGGATAGCGCCTCTATACTGGCGTTAAACCGGTCATTATTGCTGACATTGCCCCGAATAATCAGCGTGGTAAGACTACCGGGTGCCAGTGAGAGCACGTCACTCTGGTATGCCGGGTTATCAAACTCTGACGCCCGAGCATCTTCACTTGAGAACACATTGATCATGATCGGTGTATTTGCCGGCACACTGATATATTCGGCAATAGTATTGTCAAACAGTCCCGGCAAATCAATAAACGGTGTGTCAGTGCCCTGAACCGTTGCGACAACGGCATCAGACCCAGAGGGCTCCGTGTTGACAATACGTAGTAGGGCGTCGCCACGGTCAGTGACCATTGTGTTGTTTTCAAACAGTGGTGCACTGAGATTAACAATACTGGGATCAATATTACTGGGATCAATTGTATTGGGCGCTAACATTTGCTCAATAAGATCTGACGTTGGCGACAAGTCGTTGCCATCTGTGTCTCCGGTTTCATCAGATACGCTGTCAATCGTATCGCTGACGTCAGAGCCAGTCATCTCGCTTGATTCGCTGTTCAGATCATCAGGCACAATAATCGTAGGGTCGCCGCCGTCCCCTGTACCCAGAATGCCGCCGTCACAGGCTACCAGGGACAATGACAGCAACAATAGATATACGGGTCTAGTCATCATGTGTTGTGCCCTCATCTATGCTGTCCTGGATAAAATAAATGCCCAAACCTGTGCGGTATCGGTCAGAGTCAGTCGTAGTATCTGTTTGTTGACTGGTGTCTCTGTCCCGTGATGACAAGTATTTGTCGAGGTCCTTGAGTAACGCCATCACACCCTCTCTGCTCAGCGATTTAAACTTCGCGACATCTTCGCCAGAGACATTGTCGTAAACCACACTCAATTGCAGTTTTGACTCTGAAGGATCATGTGTGAGGTTGTGTTCGATGGTTTTGAGAAGGTCTGAGGCGCTTTCCCCAAACAGCGTGAGCATGGCCTCTTCGCTCGCGAACGGAACATAACCATGGCTGGCCAAGGTGATGACGTCTTCTGCATCGCGGTTGACGGTGCCGGTTCGCACCAGTTCGTCCAGTACCGCTCGCGCCGGTACATCGCCACTGTGTTTTTTCACCAGCCAATTGAATCCTTCGCCCGGTGTACCGTATGACAAGGCAATAGGTTGTCCTTTGGCGTCGAGAAATTCGTCATCGCGCAGCCACGCTGCAACTACACGCGCGGCCCGGTTATGACGGGATGGTTGTGACTGAGTAGTGTCTGTGGTGGCGAGAAGTCGTTTGACCTCTTTGCGATTTATGCCGGTGACGACAGCAATACGTGAAAGGGTAGGTGGTTTTCCGTCGACACCAAAATGGGCGCTCGCCTCGTCAACATAGGCTTGCCTCGTCCAGTCAGAGAACTCCGCTTGGGAGATACCGTGGCGTAAGAGCAGCCTGACCAGCGGCTGGAGCACCTTGGTCACCGATTTTTTCAGGGTGTCCTGCATGACAGAATGACTAAAACCAATCTTGGTGAATGGGAATAATATCCCAACTATCTTCGATTATAGCAATTACCAGGCAGAATGAGTGGCCAGAACCCCTGCCGCTTTACCAATTCGACGGGTGTTGCACAAAAACGAGCCCGTGCGAGCGACCTTACGGTAGAACATCTGAGTCGTGCCTGGTCGCGTATTTCAAAGCAGGACACCCACAAACTGACTGGCAAATGACCTTACACCGCACAGGCACAAGAGCGTTGTTTCACGTTACTTCAATCTTGCGTGCACCAATCAAACGCGCCAATACTGCGAGGCTGGTCACTACTGGCAGACTGGCCAATATCGGTCGAGAAGCCAGACTCATAGGAAAGGCAACTGGTCTAGGGGCGGCACTGTGGGTGTGGGCGTTGTCATCGATGATGGTATCGCCCGTGCTAGCGGCCGACGCCTGCGTCTTGCCAGAGCGCTACACGCTGCCACTGTTGCGGTCGGCAGAAACACTCGACTTGTGTGAGGTAGCGCAGGATAAAGTATTGCTGGTGGTCAACACGGCGAGCGAGTGTGGTTTTACGCCGCAGTTTGAACAACTGGAAAGTCTATACAACAAGTATCGTGATCAGGGATTGGTGATTACGGGTTTTCCGTCTGACGACTTCCACCAAGAGCTTGCCAGTGATGACGCGATTGCTGACGTGTGTTATCTGAACTATGGCGTGACATTTCCGATGCTGGCGCCGGACGCCGTGACTGGAGACAAAGCTAGCCCCGTGTTTCAGTGGCTAAGTTCTGTCACCGGAAAACCACCGGTGTGGAATTTTAACAAATACCTTGTTTCCCGCGACGGCCAGCGAGTCAGGCACTATCACTCTGCCATAACACCGCTAAACAGTACACTGGAGCAGGCCATACTGGCGGAGCTGTCCCGATAACAAGCACACACCTTATTTATACCAACCAACGCTTCTATTTTGCAGCTTGGTATCTGTGCCAACCAACACTCATATTTAACAGATTGGTGCTCGTGCCAACCAACGCTCATATTTAACAGCTTGGTACTCGTGCCAACCCACGCTCATATTTAACAGCATGGTACTCGTGCCAACCCACGCTCTCGTAAATAAGATTGGTACCTGTACCAACCAACGCTTTTATAAATAAGATTGGTAACTGCGCCAACCCACCCATCATCATAAATCACAGTACAAAGATTATTCGCTGAGCGTGGTAATAACGCCCTGATACAACACCGGACCGGTGGGTACTGCACTGGGTGAGCCGCCTGCTGGCTCACGGCTAACCGCGAATGCAATGCCGTCGGCGAGCGTGGCGTTAACGGTTCTGATGTCGGTTTGCCCCTCGGTGAGTTCAAGTAATCCCAAAGAACTGACACCGGCGTCGTTATCCAATACGAGCCAGAGTTGATACGACTCTTCTGTGTTGGGTTCCGGGGGTGAAAGTGCAGTGATTCTGAGTGTGCTGGTATCTACCTGCGAATCGACTAACCAAAGTGCGGCGTTGGTGTCGTCGGTGACCACCGAGACTGCCGAATACTCTGCAACAACCGGTAATTCGGGTGGGACATTGACCACCTTATCCCATAACAAAACACCAAGTAAGAGAGCCGCGGCTGTCGCAAAGCCGGTCAGTACTTGCCATACGTTACCGCGTGGTTGTGTTTGTGGGTCGGTGTAAAGGTTGTCTGACTGAACAGGGCCATAGCCTGCAAATTTTAACCGGCCTGCAATAGAGGGCCAGTTGTGGGCTGCCGGTTTGATCGGTGTAGCGGTTGTGTCGAGAGGTGCAAGCCTTGTTTGCCACGCGACAACACGTTGGCGAAACGATGCGTCTTGTTGATAAATAGCCTCAACCATTCGGCGTTGAGGTTCGCTCAGCGTACCAATGACATACTCGCCTGCGAGCAGATCGAGCTCTTCGTCTTCAGGAGAGTTCATTGACACACCTCTTTAATGCACTTAAGCCGCGTCTAATCCAGCTCTTTACGGTTCCCAGAGGCGTGTCGAGATTATTGGACAGGTCTTCGTGTGAGTAACCCTCGCAGTACGCTTTGATAATGCAATTACGGGGACCGGCTTCGAGACGTTCAAGACACAGAGACAAAATCTGAACGTCTGCAATGCTTTGTTCGTCTTGTCCCAACAGGCTGCCGATATAGTCTTCACCGGAATAGTCGCTATCGAGTTCCTGGTTTTCTCGTATGTTTCTCTTTCGAAGTGTGTCTACTGCTTTATTTCTGCTGATACTGATCATCCATGTCAGTGGGTTACCCAGGGCGGCGTTGTAACTGTCAACGTTTTCCCAGATTTTGATATAAGACTCCTGCAACACTTCTTCGGCAATAGCCTTTGAAGGCAACATACGCGTCAATATGCCAAAAAGTTGCGCGCTGGTCAGTTGGTACAGGGTTTCAAAGGCCTGCTGGTTACCTATGGCGCATTCACCAATCAGCTCTCTGAGCCGTTCTACCCGCGTGTTATCCGAAGCTGACGTGGTCATCGTAGGCAGTGTGTCTTTTTTTGTGCCGTGTGCTGATAGCCGGCGAGGCGTTTGATTAGTGATATCACTTTATACATAGAAAGGCTGATTAACTGGATTGCTACATCGTGCCGATAGAGTCGATTATGTTTTGCCGCGTGTTTAAGGTGCATAGCGTGCAGAGGCTGTGACCCGTGGTGGTGTTCTACATCGGGAATGGATGACTGGTGGTACTGACGGTTTGTCTGGATGCAGCGGTAAGCACTTGTGTTCGGCAATATTTACAAAGGCTGCATCTGGCCACAATTCTGTCACGTAACGCCCAGTGTAACAATACACAATTTCATAACACCAGAGCGGGACACAGTATGAATCCACCAAAACACGCCCGGCGCTCCGCGCCAGGCATTATTTTGCTATCGACGTTGACTGCAGCGGTTGTAGCATCCAGCGCAATGGCCTCCAGTCACCGGGAAGCGCCATTTATCACTCAGAATCCCAAGGTAGATGCAACCGATTTCTATCTGTTTAACAGTTATGAGCCCGGACGCGAAGACTTCGTAACGCTTATCGCCAATTATGTACCGCTACAAGACGCCTATGGTGGTCCGAATTACTTCACCATGGATCAAAACGCGGTCTATGAAATACACGTTGACAACAACGGCGATGCAGTGGAAGACCTGACATTCCAGTTTACGTTTGATAATGCAATTGCAGCAGAAGGCGAAGGCGTAAAGCTACCCATCGGTGATCAGATGGTCGCTGTGCCGTTAAAAGCCGTGGGTGGTATCTCTGCCGAGAGCCAAGCCGCTGCCAACTTTTCCGAGAGTTTC
>CALDUO010000139.1 GCA_937923745.1 uncultured Granulosicoccaceae bacterium | reverse complement strand
CGCAGGCGCATGATGATTCACTGAGCTCCTTGTGAGTTCCAAACTTATTCTTGGAAGGGTTTTGTCACTGTTATTCTGGTGTCATTGACTTATTGCGGGACTTCTATGGGGCAGGGTAATTCGGTGTACTTGTTGGTAAGTTGTACATCAACAGCATTGACTGATGGTTGATGTTAGCTGCCCTGTTTCACACTGCGTCACTGTAGAAAAGTCTATGCGTGGGGTAGGCCATCGCAGCAGGGTATCTTGGCAATACCCAGCTGCGACGTTGTGACATATTATCTTGGTTGCGTGTTCAGTATCTTACTGACCCGCTGATACCCACTCAGACCAGACACTTTCGTTGGCATCCATCCACTCGGCGATAACCGTTTCAATGTTGCCACCTTCCTGATCAATCGCGGCCATCAGGGTTTGCTGATCGCCGGTAGAGATGCTGACGGCCTTCAGTACCTCTGCAGCGGCTGGCCACTTGTCGCCCATGCCAGCCCATGCGGCTTTAAATACCCGTGATGCCGGGAAGTCGCAGTCGCTGGTGCCATTGGGGTTGACACCCCAAGCCGGGTCCGAGAAACACTCGTCTTCAGCTGCGGGCAACTCAAGCCACTCGGTTTCGAACTCAGACAGTGCCCAGTGAGGTTGCCAGAACACCATCAGCAGTGGTGTTTTGCGCGCCACCGACGCTTTGAGTTCAGAAATTAGTGCGCCCTCACTACCGGCAGGCACTGCTTTAAAAGGAATGCCAAGACCGGTCAAGCGGTCAGCTCCCGGTGTTCCCCAATCGGCCGGGTAATCAATCAAGCGACCCTGTGGCAGGGTTTCAGCGGTGGCGAATTTGGCGGCGCAGGCTTCGAGTGCATCCCACGCGGGCAGGCCAGGGCACATCTCTTTGACATGCACCGGATACAGCAGACCTTCCCGGGCTTCGATACCGTTTTCACCGAGGTCGACCACTTTGCCGGAATCCATCGCTTTGACGACGATATCGCCAATGTTGCTGCTCCAGATTTCCATGGTGGCGTGAATTTCACCGTCGGACAGGGCGGTGAACTGGGGTTCGTAGCCTGCGGTCACGTACTCGACGGTGTATCCGGCCTTTTTCAGGGTTTCACCGGCGATATGGGTGCTGATGTGTTGGCCGGTCCATTCATTGATGGCGAGTTTGATGGGTTCGTCTACCGCACCCATGTCGGCGGCACCGGCCACCATAGAAAATGAGCATGCTGCTGCTGTAATCAGTTTTTTAAACATTGACGTGTCCTCTTCCTCTCTCTGTGTGTCAAACGTTGACAGCCCCATACTAGCCTACTCTTTTCGTTAAGGCTAAATGAGCTGCGCCATTGGGGAATACTTGTGACTGATTGACCGGCCATGGCAGCCCTGCTACGGTAAATTCTGCCTCAACGTTTGTCCCAGCTGTCGTTATCCGGAGACCTCCACTGCATGTCATCGTCTGAAATCACCCTGTCGTGCCGCCAATTATGGAAAGTATACGGTGATGAAGCGCTGAAGCGGTTCGATACACGTGCCTTGCCCGAAGCCGCCGAGCGTGTTGATGAGGTAGCCACATCTGTGTCCGCTGCCGGGGGCATTGTCGCCTGCGGCGACATTAACCTTGATATCAAGCGCGGTGAATTTTTTGTGTTGATGGGGTTGTCGGGCTCGGGCAAATCAACACTGATGCGTTGTATGTCACGACTGACCGAACCAACAGCAGGTCAGCTGACCCTCGACGGTAAAGACTTTCTGTCGGCATCGACGCGTCAGCTGCGTGATATTCGTCGCACCAAAATGGGTATGGTATTTCAGCACTTTGGTCTGTTCCCGCACATGAGTGTGCTCGACAATGTGGCGTTTCCGCTACGGGTACAAAACATACCCGAAAAAGATCGCCTGGATAAAGCTCGCGAAATGATTCAGCTGGTCGGTCTGGAGGGGCGGGAGGATGCGTTTCCGGATCAGCTGTCAGGCGGACAAAAACAACGGGTCGGTATTGCGCGGTCTTTGGCGGTTGATCCGGAACTCTGGTTTTTGGATGAGCCCTTTAGCGCGCTTGATCCACTGATTCGCTGGCAGATGCAGTCAGAGTTGTTGCGTTTGCAAACGCGCTTTAAAAAAACCATTGTGTTTGTCACACACGACTTTATGGAAGCCGTGCGACTGGCCGATCGTATCGCCATTATGAAAGACGGTCGGGTTGTGCAGATCGGTACACCCGAAGAAATTGTGTTGGCACCGGCCGATGCATATGTGGCTGAGTTTGTAAAAGAGGCGCCACGCACACGCATTATAAAAGTGAAACAACTCATGGAAGCTGTGTCCCCCAAAGACACGAGCGCCGCAGGTTTAACGGGTGAGGGTGTGACTACCGATATGACACTGGAGGAGGCGTTATCGTGGAGTGCCGGGCGTGGCCAATCATTACCGGTCCATGATAGTGAGGGTCGAACGGTGGGGGTGATAACTCCGGAGCGATTGGCGTCAGTGCTCAACAGTCAGCAGTTAGGGCAATAGCGGTGAATACCGGTAACCCACTCAACAATCCGTCACTGGCTGTATGGCTGGTGCTGGTTGGTGTAGCGGCCCTTATACCGTTCGTCGCATCACAATGGCCATGGCTAATCAGTTACCCGATAAGCTGGGTTGTCCCGTTGGCCGACTGGATTAACGCATTGATGGAGAATCTGACGCTCGCGATAAAACCGGTCACTCGCATCATAAGTGCGGCGTTGGAGTGGCCGATGCTGGCATTACGGGATACGCTGCAGTGGTTGCCCTGGCCGGTGACGGTATTGGCGGTTGTGTTGCTTGCATTGCATGCTGCCGGACCGCGTTTGGCCATACTCTGTTGTGTCGCGCTGTTGTTTATTGCTGTCTCCGGCTACTGGCGACAAGCCATGAATACCATGGCGTTGGTTGGCATTGCCGTACCGCTGTCTTTACTGATTGGACTTATCGTTGGTATAGCGGCGCAACGTACCCGCTTGGGCGCTCGTATTGTGCCGCCCCTGCTCGATCTTATGCAGACCATGCCAACGTTTGCGTATCTGGTGCCGTTACTGGTGATCTTTGGGTTTGGGCCTGTGGTTGGGCTGATTGCCAGTGCTATTTATGCGTGTCCACCAATGGTGCGTAATGTTCACTTGGGACTCACACGCGTACCCGGCGAAATGATTGAGGCCTCACGTATCTCTGGCTCATCCTCTTATCAACAACTGTTCTGGGTAGAGTTGCCAGCGGCAATGGCACAAATACGGGTGGGTATTAACCAAACGATTATGGCAGCACTGAGTATGGTGATTATTGCCTCGGTGATTGGCGGGTTTGATGACATTGGTTGGGAAGTACTGAATACCATGCGTAAAGCACGCTTTGGTGAAAGTTTGCTGGCGGGGTCAGTAATTGTGCTGATTGCGGTGGTGATGGATCGTATTTCGTCGGCGTATGCCACCTCAGCTACTACTCGCTGGCAACCATTGACCCGGCGGCGTAATCAATGGGTAGCGTTGGGTTTACTGGTTGCACTGACGTTGTTGTTCAAAATGACGCCATTTGACACCGCGATTGTCACACCCGATTGGACACGCACCGTAACCCAATTTTTGGATACTCGCTTGGAGAATGCGGTGATTTCAATGGGTGATCAACTGACCGCAATCAAGAACAACATATTCTTTTATTACCTGTTGCCTGTGCGTATCGGCTTTACGCAGGCCATCTTGCCGTTTACATGGGGTTTTGAATTCACTGGCAATATGCAGTTGGTTTATAAGGTAACGGTGTTGGCTCTTGCGGTGGTGCTGCTGTTACGGCAGCGCTGGCGATTGGCGGTTGCGGCACTGATGGTGTCGTATCTGTTGTTCTACGGCCTGACCGCGTCCTCATGGGTTGTTGTTGGCGGGGCTATAACCGTGTTGGCGTGGCAACTGGGTGGCGCGCGCGTGGGTCTTTTTGCGCTGTGCTCGCTACTGTTTATTCTCGTAACCGGGATGTGGGAGCGTGCCATGTTGTCGCTGTATTTGTGTGGTGCTGCGACGATTATCGCGTTTTCAATTGGCAGCGTCCTGGGGGTGTGGGCATCAGCCAGTGATCGTGTGTCGTCGGTAATACGGCCTGTTTCCGATACGTTTCAAACCATTCCGCTGTTCGTCTTTTTGATTCCGGTATTAATGTTTTTTCAGGTCGGCGAATTTACGGCTTTGCTTGCGATTGTGGCTTATGCGTTTGTACCGGCCGTGCGGTACACCGAAAGCGGTTTGAGACAGGTCTCCCCGCAATTGGTTGAAGTTGCGGTAGAGCAGGGGTGCACACCCTGGCAACTATTTTGGCAAGTCCGTCTGCCACTTGCAATGCCGTCGATACTGGTGGGCTTGAACCAAACCATCATGTATGCGTTTGCGATGCTGGTCATAGCCGCGTTGGTGGGCACCACCGGATTAGGGCAGCAAATCTTTTTGGCACTCAGTGCCGCAGATACGGGTTTGGGTGTGATAGCAGGGTTATCAATGGCACTACTGGCAATGATAGCCGATCGCATTCTGCAGTCTTATGCCAACAAACGATTTAAGCGAGCCACAGTCACAGAATAAAAGAGGTAACCCATGGATAAAGCAACCATCGCTGTCTACGATGCACGCGCTGCAGAGTATGCAGATTTTGTTACGCGTGAAAAAGAAGACCCGTCATTACAGGTGTTTATGGAGGCGTTACCGTCAGGTGCCCGTGTGCTGGATCTCGGTTGTGGTAACGGTGCCTCTTCTGCTGTGATGGTTGACCATGGGTTTAACGTGACAGCGGTCGATGCGTCTCTGGAGATGGTGAAAATTTGCGAGGGAATACAGGGCGTCACCGCGCGACAGGCAACCTTTGACGATGTGATTCGCGACGTGCCGACAAGCGACAACCTGTATACGGGTATCTGGGCCAATTTCAGTTTGCTGCATGTCTCCAAAGCAGAATGTCGCCGCGTGATGTTGGGTCTCAATACCTTGTGCCAGCAGCCTGCATGGCTACACATCGGGATGAAAACCGGCGATGGTGAGCAACGTGATCGCTTGGGACGCCACTATGTCTACTACTCAGACACCGAACTGCAGTCATTGATGGCAGATGCGGGTTTTGAACTACAAAAAACCATTGTGGGTGAGTCTGCCGGGTTGGCGGGTGATTTGGAGCCGTGGATGACACTGTTGGGTGTGCGTCGCTAGTTTTTATAACCTGTTTCGCTCAACCGGCAATGATAAAGTCGTCAAATTCAACCCAACCCTGCCGGGTAAATAGATTCCGCAATTCTGCACCGGCACCCCAAGCGGTAACCGCAGAGACAACCAATGCGTTCGGTTTGTCTGCAAGTAGTGTTTGATAGGTTATGACCGGCAGGTGTCGCCGTGATGTTCGGGTTCTTGCATTATCACGTTCTACGAATGCGAGTGTCTTAATGCCCTCGTGTTGCAGGGCATCGTGCAGTCGCGTGGCATTACGGCCGGTGCCGCACACAATAACGTTGCGATCCTTTGCAACGGACTGTGCCAGTGCCCACGCTTTAGCCTGTGTGAATGCCTCTCTGCTATAGCGGCTATCTTGTCGGGTGAGTCGGTTGGGGTGATCGCGCCAATCCATTAACAGGGTGTCGGGTTTTGCCATGCCCAGTCCGGCAAGGTGTGCACGCAGGATGAAGTCGTAATCTTCAGGCCAAGGTGTATTGCGATAACCCTGAAGCGTGTCAAAGACGTGTTTGCCGGCGCACCACGTAGGATGGGGCAACGGACTCTCTACAAAGATATTCTGACGTATCTCGTCGGGTGACCGGCAATTGTTTAACCACTGCTGATAGTGTTGATTACCGCCTTCAATAGTACCGACTTCATTAAACAGCCGCACTTTTGCAGCTGCCAAGTGTACGTCCGGTTCAGTGGATAACAGCTTGATCTGCTCTTCCAGTCGATTGGTATAGGCCACATCATCGGCATCCATACGCGCAACATATTGGCCACGAGCGTGACGGAGTCCTGTATTTAAAGCAGCGACAATGCCGTCGCTATCGCGGGTGAGGCATTGGATACGCGGGTCGCCCGGTATGCTTGACATCCAGCGGGTATCATCGGGATAGCCGACGAGCAGCAGCTCCAGGTCAGAGAGTGTCTGCTGCAAAATGCTGTTGATAGCGTCCTGTAGGTAGGGTGATGGTCCTTTCACCGGCATCAACACAGACACAAGCGGCGATTTTGTCATGCCGGGTAAAACTTCAGTGGGTTGTTAACACGGTTTTTGTCATCAAAACTAAAGCAAGCCAAAGGTCATAGATGACTTAACGTTTGCCAATCAGTATATCGTACTCCGGAAATCCCGTATTGCCGATAAACACCGTGGCGTCTGCATTCACGGATTCGGTGTTGGCGGTATAGCTGTCTGGCAAGGTGTATAGCGTTGCTTCGTCTACATAGTGCACAAAATCCAGTACTGACTGCTCGCGATTATGGGTAAAACGACTGATAGACCGAAACAGTATCTGGCGCCCGCTCGGGTTAAATTCAGCGCCATCAGAGGTGGTCGAGAAAGGTGTTGTGCTGTAAACACACTGGCTGTCATCGGCACTGTTACCTGTGTTGTCCTGCACTGCACATTCGTTCATAGCGCCATTGAGTGACAGTGTGGTGTTGGTGCTTACTTGATACAGGGCATAGCCTTCGCTCAGCGCTTCACTGCTTTCTCCAGCCCGAAACAGCAGTAGGTCGCCGTCAGTATTGGTGTCCAGGGATCGTACGGTGCCCGTGTCATTGATACTCGTTTCCTGAGGTGATCCGGTATCGGAAAACCCAACGGTAGTTTCAAATGCGTTGGCGGGTATCGGTATTCCCATGCGTTCGGCAGTAGGCTGTGAAAAGAACTGTCTGTCGCCGTTCGATGACATGGCGTAAGAGTATGGTGGTGTGCAATTGACTTTTGAAGTGATGACGCAGTTGCGTAAATCATCGGCACGACCTCTGATCAGCCACGTGCCGCTGAGTGTGTCCCAAAGAATAGCGCCAACCAGTCTTTTTGTGTTTCCGTCAGTGTCAGTACCTGTCCACCACTGCTGGGTGTAAAACTGCTGCCCATCATGACTGAGTGCCTTATCATAACCAAAGGGCACGGGGAATATTGGTGAAAGTGTCGTGCCGTCTACCGTTACAGTAAAGTGTGTAATAGGTGACAGACTTGCAGTATTGAGAGTGTAGGCTCTTAATGTGCTGCGATTTGTGTCTGGCGTGTCGGTGCCTTTCGTGTGGGTATAAAACAGTATAACGTTGCCATCGGCGGAGACTATTGTCTCGCGATCCAGGCACTGGTCGTCGGCAACAAGCGTTGTTAAATCAATGACGTTGTCATCAAACAGTGGCGTGTACGACGTGTCGCCACAGGAGTGGGCAAAAACAGCAACGGGTTGATTGTTGGCATCGAAGAGTAATCGTGTGCTGTCGCCAAGATCAGTGGCCAGTAATTCGGTGGTCAGTGAGTCGGTATTCATCAACACCAAGGCTCTGACACCACCCTGATCATCAACCAGGCTGGCGCGAACGGATTGCCCGTTATGTGCAAGGATTGCATCGGTCACCCGGTTGAGGCCAGTGCTTGTCAACAGCGGGTCAAGATCAATGCGTTGTTCACTGTCGAAGGTTAACTCACCACCGAAACGTGCGCGCTGAAGGTTTGTGGTTACATCGATTGACGCTAAATTATCAGCGGTGTCAGTGGTGTCAGTGGTGTCAGTGGTATCAGTGGTATCAGTGACGTCAATCGTATCAATGGTTTCAGTCGTATCGGTGGTATCTGTAGCGTCAGTCGTATCGATGGTATCTGCAGCGTCGGTCGTATCGGTGGTATCTGTAGTATCAGTTGTATCTGCGAAGACGGGTACATTGACCGGTGGCGTAGACGAGTCGTCGCTGCCACACGCAGACAGCAACAGGGCGAGGGTATACAGAGATGCGCCAAACAACTGCTTCATGAGTAACGGATCCTTCGCTCAGGAAAGCTGACAGTAGCACGGATACTCTCAGAGGGCGGTTACAGGGTTGGCAGTGTCTGTCTGGCTAAGCCGGTATCCGTTGGGTGATGACCCTGATTACTTCCACTTAATACTGCAACCAACACTGGGCGTGGGGGATGCGGGCGGTTGTTTGCCTGCCAAGAGGTCAGTTGCTGCTTGCAGTAGGCTCTCGCCGGTGACTGGCAAGCCTGAGCCCGGACGTGAGCTGTCGAATTGGCCGCGGTAGTAAAGTGCATGATCTGTATCGAAGAGATAGAGGTCAGGTGTACATTGGGCGTTGTAGGCTCTGGCGGTTTCCTGGGTTTCATCGTATAAATACGGGAACGGCAGTGCTGCATCGTGGCTGAGCTGTGCCATCTTCTCTGGGCCGTCAGCAGGGTAGTTTGTGGCGTCGTTGGCACTAATGGCAACAACTGCGATGCCTTGGTCGATAAGCTGTTGGCCAGCCTGCGCCAATCCGTCAAGAATATGAACTACATACGGGCAGTGGTTGCACATAAAAATGACGGCAATTGGCTGGCCGCTATAATCAGATAACGCAATCGAGTTACCAGTGGCTGGTTCCGGCAAACTAAAGGCCGGGGCAATGGTGCCAACTGGTGTTTCTGTGGAAGGAATTAGTGCCATGTGTCGGTCTCCTGATCCATAATCAATGCAGCCAAGAGTCTAACCGTATCATGCTGGAGAATCGATAAATTGAACGCGACAGATGCAGCCGTTTTTATTGTAACAGCGCCGTCGGGTGCCGGAAAAACCACTCTGGTGTCGCGCCTGATTGCCGAGCTGTCGGGTATTGCTGTGAGTGTGTCGCATACCACCCGCCCTATGAGGCCCGGTGAGGTCGATGGGCAGCATTATCATTTTGTAGATACTGCGGCGTTTGAATCACTGATAGCCGAGGACGGTTTTCTGGAACATGCGCGCGTGTTTGACAACTATTACGGCACCAGTGTGCAGGCCGTAAATGACTGTGTGGCTGCGGGTCACGATGTCATTCTCGAGATAGACTGGCAAGGTGCCGAGCAAGCGAGACAGAAGCTGCCCGACACTCGTTCAGTGTTCATATTGCCGCCATCGCGGGAAGCGCTGGTCAGTCGGCTCAAGAGCCGGGGCCAGGATGCTCCCGAAACCATCGAGCGCCGCACAAACGAAGCCGTTGAAGAAATGCAGCACTATAAATCGGCCGACTTCCTGCTGGTAAACGATGACTTCGAATCAACGCTGACTGAGTTTAAGGCGATTATTCTGGCCGAGCGGGCGCGAATGGCTCGCTGTCACCGGCAACACGAAGCGTTGATTAAGCAGCTATTGGCGTAACAGCAGTGCAGCGCCTCGGCTTGTTAGACTGTCAGCCGTGTACAGGGGCCTAACGCCGAGTCATCACACAAGGCCAAATTCTGGCTGACTTATGGTGTTGTGGCTCAATCTTTGATAAACTAGTGGGTCGGATTTGAAATAAAGCAGTCGAGCCTGATTCGCTGCATCTGGAGTATATGAAATGGCACGAGTAACCGTCGAAGACAGTCTGTCGCAGGTCAACAACCGGTTTGATCTGGTATTGATCGCCGCAAGACGTGCCCGCAACATTTCAATGGGCGCAGAGCCCATGGTCCCCGACGACAACGACAAGCCCACCGTTATCGCACTGCGTGAAATTGCAGACGGCTTGGTTGGCGACGAAATTCTGAACGAAGCAGCGCCGGCACCCATGCCTGCAACGCCGGTACCTGAGCCATCCATGTATGACAAAGACCTGCGCGACGATTTCAAAATCTGATCCCCAGCGCTTTTGTACCCAAACCGGCACGCCTTCGGCGGTCGGTTGTTACATTGGGGTGTCGACCGCGGCTGCCAATAGCCGAGGTCTTGCCCCTGTCTCAATTAAGACCTGCCGTTCCTCGTTCAACCGTGACACCGGAGTGCGCTGCTGGTGACCAACGCTGCTGCAGCCGTGATGCCACAACACCTTCCCGAGCGGCCGCCGGAGCCAGCCACCATTGATGAACTGATCGAGTCACTCGAAGCTCGCATCACCGACGATCAGCTTGCCGAGATTCGGGCAGCCTACGCGCTGGCCGAGCAAGCGCATGAAGGCCAGACCCGCAAAAGTGGTGAACCCTACATAACCCATCCGTTGGCGGTTGCGTCGGTGGTCGCGGAGATGAACCTCGATCACCACAGCATCATGTGTGCGCTGTTGCACGACGTGCTTGAAGATACACCGGTTAACAAGACTGAGCTCGCGGAGCGGTTTGGTGACGATGTCGCCGAGATTGTCGACGGACTGAGCAAACTGAACTACCTTGAGTTCCAGTCGAAGGAAGAGGCCCAGGCCGAAAGCTTTCGTAAAATGCTGATGGCGATGGTCTCGGATATCCGGGTTATCCTGATCAAGCTTGCCGACCGGTTGCACAATATGCGTACCCTCGACTCCATGTCGCCGTCGTCGCAGAAGCGTATCGCCAAAGAAACCCTCGAAGTCTACGCACCCATCGCCCACAGGCTGGGTATGTACAGTGTCAAAAATGAACTCGAAGATCTGGGGTTTCATTATCGCCACCCGATGCGAAGCCGAATTTTGGCCAAAACGGTCAATGACGCGCACCGACATCGTGACGAGGTCATTCGCAATATTGAAGAGCGCCTGACCGGGGCGCTGACCGATGCAGGCATCAACGCCACCGTAAAAAGCCGCGAAAAACATCTGTACAGTTTGTACCGCAAAATGCGCGACAAGCAGCTGACCTTTCAGGAAGTGTTCGACATGATTGCGCTGCGTGTGGTCGTCACTGATGTCGACAAGTGTTATCGCACGCTGGGTATTTGTCATCATCTGTACAAACCGGTGCCCGAGCGGTTTAAAGACTATATTGCGGTGCCCAAGGACAACAGCTACCAGTCATTGCACACGGTGGTGTCTTATAAAGAGGGTTTGCCGGTTGAGGTGCAGATTCGCACGCTTGAAATGGACGAGTTTGCAGAATCTGGTATTGCGGCCCACTGGACCTACAAAGACGGCGATGCCAACAGCGCCCAGCGTAAGGCCAGACAATGGCTAACGTCACTTGTCGACATGGAGCACAGCACGCTCGACGTTCACGAGTTCGTTGAGAACGTAAAAGTCGACTTGTATCCAGGCGAAATATACCTGTTTACACCGAAGGGCAGAATCATCCAGTTGCCCGAAAATGCCACGCCTGTCGACTTCGCGTTTGCCGTGCATTCACACATTGGCAACACCTGTGTGGCCGCACGTGTCGATAGAAAGCTTGCGTCATTGAGCACGATACTGCGTTCCGGTCAGACGGTCGAGATCATGACCTCTCCTACCGCAAGGCCCAGCCCGATGTGGCTGAACTTTGTGGTGTCGGCCAAAGCCCGTACGTCGATTCGACATGACCTTCGTAACCTTGACAGGCAAAAAGCGGCTGAGTTTGGTGAGCGATTGCTGAACCGAGCGCTCGCCCGCTATGATTTGCACCTGTCGAGCATTCAGGAGCGTAGCGTCAAGCTGCTACTGTCAGAGTTTCATTTTGCCGAGTTACACGAGTTATTCGAGGACATTGGGTTAGGCAATCATCTGCCAAGCTTCATCGCCAGTCGTCTGGTGCAAAAACACAACGGTGACGAGTCAGAAGCGGATCAAATACCACTCAAAGATACTGCGCCATTAATGATTGAAGGGCCCGAAGGCTCTGTGCTGACGTTGTCGAAGTGTTGTCGTCCGATACCGGGTGACGATGTTCAGGGCCTGATTACTGCCGGAAAGGGTATCGCCGTGCATCGTGCCGGTTGCCCCAATATTCAGCGCCACAGACGGCGTAATGCCAGAGAGTGGGTGGCGGTTGACTGGTCGAGCGATATTGCCGGGGAATTCGAGGCGATGATTATGGTTGATTTGGAAAACAAGCCCGGGGCGCTGGCGCGGGTGTCGACCATACTCTCCAGCATGAACGCCAATATAGAAGGCGTCGATTTTAACAACAAGGGTGAAACCAACATTGTGATTCACTTTGTGCTCAGCATACTCGACCGCAGACATTTGGCCAGAATCATCCGGCGTGTGCGTAATTTGGCCGTGGTTATTTCGGTCAAACGCGTATAGCCCGATCGGGTTATCGGTATGCATATTTTGCCCAACTGCCCGGGCCGCTTTTTGAATTACTGCGTTGAGAGCGCAGGTTCCATCGAACGTACCCTTCGGGTAAACACCCGATGCTTCGCCTCCCAGAGAGACCACGCTGCCAGTCGTGGGGCCAAACGCGCGGCCAAACACGAGATAAGATGCCTTCGATGAGCGAAGGCGCTGATCAGTCGTTACTGCAAACTCCCGTAACCGCGCTCAAAGGCGTCGGACCTAAAGTCGCAGAAAAACTCACCACGCTTGGCATTACCAGCGTGCAGGATGTTCTGTTTCATCTCCCGTTTCGCTATCAGGACCGTACTCGGCTGCGTGCAATTGGTTCGCTGATGCCCGGCGAGGAGGCGGTGGTTGAATGCGAGGTGCAGGTAGCGGAGGTGGTCATTCGAAAACGGCGTGCCATGCTGTGCCGGGTGGCAGATGGTACGGGAAGCCTGACCCTGCGTTTTTTCCATTTCAGTAAAGCACAAGTCGCTAACCTCAAGCGCGGGACACGGCTACAGTGTTTTGCCGAAGTGCGGCGTGGCCCTGCCGGGCTGGAGATGGTGCATCCGGAATATAAAATCATTACGGGTGACAGTGAAGTCGAGCAATCGCTAACGCCAATTTATCCCACCACCGAAGGTGTGCATCAGCTTACCCTACGAAATCTGACCGATCAGGCGTTGGCACGAATGAGTGAGGCACCGTCTGTTATGGATTGGTTGCCACCTGCTGTGTTGGCCGGCAATGGTTTTCCATCGCTTATTGAAGCATTAAAGACGGTACACCGGCCGGCACCTGGTGAAGATGTGGTGGCATTGATGGAGGGTATGCACCCGGCGCATCGACGCTTGGCATTTGAAGAGCTGATTGCACAGCGACTCGGTTTACGAATGCTGAACCGACACGCCCGGAGTTATGGCGCACCATTGATCAAAGACCAGTACACGTTGGTGTCGGGGTTATTAAAGTCGTTGCCGTTTGCGCTAACCGGCGCGCAGCAGCGTGTCTTGACCGAAATTCAAACTGATATGTCGGAACCCAAACCCATGCTTAGGCTGGTGCAGGGTGATGTGGGTGCCGGTAAAACCATAGTGGCTGCTGCGGCTGCGGCGATGGTGGTTGAGGCGGGTTATCAGGTAGCAATTATGGCCCCTACCGAAATTCTGGCCGAGCAACACCTGCTGAACTTCAGTGATTGGTTTGAAACGCTTGGAATTGATGTTGGTTGGTTAACAGGAAAACTCGGTGCGCGTCAGCGACGTGATTCCATCGAGGCCGTGGCTACCGGCAGAAGCCGCATTGTTGTCGGCACCCATGCGCTGTTTCAGGATGATGTTGTGTTCGACAATCTTGGGCTTGCCATCATTGATGAGCAGCACCGTTTTGGTGTGCATCAGCGGATGGCGTTGCGTAATAAAGGTGCTGCTGCGTCACACACCAGTGATGAGCACGCCCAACTGATGCCGCACCAACTCATCATGACGGCCACTCCCATTCCCAGAACACTGGCCATGACCGCATACGCTGATCTTGAATGCTCGGTCATTGATGAGCTGCCGCCAGGCCGAAAGCCTGTGCAGACAGTAGCCGTAGAATCAGGGCGCAGAGGTGAAATCGTTGAGCGAGTTTCTGCCGCAATTAAAGAGGGACGGCAAATTTACTGGGTGTGCACACTGATCGAAGAATCAGAATCATTGCAGTGTGAGGCCGCAGAAGACACCGCAACGTTACTGCAGGAAGTCATGCCAGAGCACACAGTAGGACTGGTGCATGGCCGAATGAAGTCACGTGAAAAAGAAGCCGTCATGACCGAATTCAAAGCACGGGACATCGACTTGCTGGTGGCCACCACCGTGATAGAAGTCGGTGTCGATGTGCCTAACGCATCACTGATGGTTATCGAAAATGCCGAGCGACTCGGCCTGTCACAACTCCACCAACTCAGGGGTAGGGTAGGAAGAGGTGAAGCCAGCAGCACCTGCATCCTCGTCTACCAAGCCCCCCTCTCCAAAAACGC
>CALDUO010000138.1 GCA_937923745.1 uncultured Granulosicoccaceae bacterium | reverse complement strand
TAAACAGAATCACCGGTAGCCACAGCCGCCAGAGCACGCGTGCCGGGAACGCCCAAACTATGCAAGGCTTCACTGACAAGATATTCCCGTAACACCGGCCCAATCCAGGCACGCCCGTCACCACTTCGCGAGTATGGTGTTCTGCCAGAGCCTTTGAGCTGCAGATCGTAACGGACGCCGGAGGTATCCAGCGTTTCGCCCAACAAAACAGCACGACCATCACCGAGTTGCGGTGAAAAATGCCCAAACTGATGCCCCGCATAAACCATCGCCAACGGATCGGCACCGGTGGGCACGGTATTACCACAAAACACTGACGCTAAATCTTCTGACGACAGTAGCGTGACGTCAATATTGAGTTCAGCGGCAAGTGTTTCGTTAAAAATAATAAGCGACGGCGCACTGACAGGCTCTGGCTGTATGCGCCGATAAAAAACATCGGGCAACCGCGCAAATGAATTGTCAAAGTTCACCCGTGGTGTGACAGCAGGTGTCACTGACCGGACTCCGCCAGCACCTCAGACAGGAAATCGGTTATCGCAAGCCACGAACGTTGGTCGGCCAATGCACTGTAGACTGTTCCGAACTCAGGATCTTGTGCCTGCGGGTTGGTAAAGGCATGTACCGTATTACCATAAGCATGTAGTTGCCAGTCGGCTTGACGTGTTTTCATTTCATCGGCAAACACGAGCACGGTATCGGGTGTGGCCATCGGGTCATCCCAACCATGCAACGCCAGCACACTTGCACTGATTGGTTTGGGCGCATCATCATTGTCAATGCCCTGCAGCAGACCATGAATACTGACAGCACCCAGGATATTGGAACCGGCCCGTGCCAGATCAATGGCACACAGACCGCCAAAACAATACCCGATAATCGCGGTACGAGCCTGATCAACAGTGGGGTGCGCACGCATGGTGGTCAGTGATTTAATCAAACGACGCTGCAACAGTGCTCTATCTTCCATGAGCGGAGTCATTAGCGCGCGATTTTCCTCCCGGCTTTTGCCTCTGATACCTTGACCATACACATCAAGCGCGAAAGCGGTATAACCCAACGCAGCCAAATCATCGGCTCTGGCATTCTCAAAATCACCGCGCCCGCCCCAAGCGTGGCTGACCAAAACGCCGGGGCGCGTTCCTTCGAGGTCTGAGTCGTAGGCGACATAACCCTCATAGGTATCACCCTCAAACGTGTATTCAATCAGTTCGCCCTGTACCGGCATAGTGTGGAATCATCAGTCACCCAAAAGAAGGCTTCAATTCTACCGTAATACAGCGTGCAGGGAAGTGAGAACACTCATCGAACAACGGTGGAGAGTGCACTGTAATGAATCTGCGGCACCGTGCAGAGGTGAGGACCTGATCGGGTCGATCGTTAGCCTCGGGGCGGGTAAAACACATTGTCCTGGGGCTACCGTGAAGACAAAGGCTTGACAAGGTCGGTAATCAAGACTTTGCTATCAACGCATCCTGTTGCGTTTTGGTAGCCCCATCATCCCTGGGACAACATGCCGAACCACAGCTGGGACACCAGAGCGGTGTTTTAGGCGTGGTCCTTGCTCCATGAACTCGCTTCGTACCTGTTGTGGCCGATTGCACGACCGGACAGTCATCCTGATTGTCGCTCAACTGCAGTCCCTGCGTGGTACACGGTTCATCGTCCGAGCTTGGCGAGCACTTTCGTGCTTGCCATTTTGTGGCCTGCTACCGGCATCGGAAAGGATATCGCTGACCCCTGTGAAGGTACTGCAATATTAATACGTCCTGTACGTAACCCTTTTCCGTGTCCTGGTACCGATAGCAGACCAGAGCGCCCAAGTTTATAAGCTCGGGTACAACACAGAAGGATCGTCTCAGAGAGGAAACCGAAGCACTACAGAGGAAACCGATAACTGCCGTTGAGGACATAGCGTGCCTGTGGGGGTACCCGCTACGTCAATCACCATACCGTCCTGTATGAGATGGCAGTATCACCGTCCTGGAATGTTTCCATTCTGCAGACTTGTAGGTTTCGCACGTCCGCCAAAGGACGGAGAAACGAACCAACTGTTCTTCAGGCTACGGAATGAAAATGGGGAACCACCAGAGGTACGCCGGCGCAGGGGGAGTGCTAGCGCGTACTACACATACATCCTGTATGTCTTTTGGCGGCCCCGCTATCATAGAATGAAATCCTTTCGATTTTCATCCGTTAGACCGGAAGCTTTGCGTCCTCACCTTTCGATGAGTTTGCCGTTTTTCAAAATACTGTTCGGGAATCTTTCCCGACAATGTGTTACCAAGAAATATGCCATCCAAAAGATAGACATCCTGTCATGACCAATGTATCGGTCGCTTTTGGAAAAACTGTACCACCTATCCTGTGAACACTTTCGCGAACTGCCCTGTTCGTGTTTGCTGTGTTTCACATTACGTGCCAGGCATCTCACGTTTGCCCGATTATTCTGGACTGTTCGCCAGACTAGTCTGGACTGGCGGCTTGCCAACACTCACTGATATGATCATTAACCATGCCAGTTGCCTGCATAAATGCATAGACGATCGTTGATCCAACAAACGACATACCCCGTTTTTTAAGGTCTTTGGAAAGCGCGTCACTCAACTCAGTGCGTGACGGGACAGCTGCATGATTCTTGGGACGATTAACAATAGGCTTATGATCAACGTAGGCCCATAGATAATCCGAAAAACTACCTTGCTCTTTCCGAATAGCCTGTACAACTATTGCGTTTTTTCGAACCGAATAGATTTTTAATCGATGTCGTATTACATCGGGGTTTAATACAATAGTGTCGAGTTCTTTGTCGGTCATCCGCGCGACCCGCGCCAACGAAAAACGGTGAAAGGCCTTGCGGTAACCTGCTCGCTTTCGCAGCACAGTCTCCCAACTTAATCCGGCTTGTGCGCCTTCCAGACATAACATTTCAAACAACAAACGGTCATCATAAACAGGAATTCCCCATTCCGTGTCATGATACTTTGCATAAAACCCCTGCTTGGGTCCGTTACCAAAACAACGCTTCTTGCCATCAGGACCTACTGTTATCGTCATAGCTGATGCTTCCCATCATTCTTTATTCGTATCGGTGTGCAGAGATTTTAGTGCCCGGTGAAAACCGGACGTCGCCGGTCGTTAAATGCCCTGACGCCCTCACGTCGATCAGCTGTCGGCACAGTGCGATTGTACGCTTCAATCTCAAATGCAAGCCCATCAGCCAATGACAGATCCAACCCTCGACCAATAGCCTGCTTGGCCTGCCGTACAGCAACCGGAGCATTCGCTGCGATACGCTGTGCACTCGCCATGACTTCATCAATCAATGCATCCGGGGTTGTCACACGATTAATCAGCCCCCAGTCAAACGCCTGAGTTGCACTGATGGGCGTTGCAGAGAATATCAGCTCTTTCGCACGACGCTCACCGACCGCTCGTGCCACGGTCTGGGTACCACCGGCACCCGGTATAATCCCAAGGCTGGTTTCGGTCAATGCAAAGCGGGCGGTGTCGCTCGCATAGGCAAAATCGCACATTGCCACCAGTTCACAACCACCGCCATAAGCGGCACCGTTGATGGCTCCCACGACAGGCAGCGGGCAATTGAGTATGGCACGCGCCATTCTTTCATACACCAAATGCTGGCGTTGCCAGGCTTGGTCCGACAGATCAAGACGTTCTTTCAGATCACCTCCCGCACAGAAGGCACGCTCACCGGCACCGGTTAACACAATGCATCTCACCGAACCTGACGTTGATTCCAACGCTATGGATTCAAACCACTGATAAAGCTCAACAGCCATCACAGTATTAAACGCATTTGAAAAGGCCGGACGATTTAGTGTACACACCAAAATATCAGCTGTCGGTGTATTGATTTTTATTGTTTCGTAGTTGTCTTGTGTTTTCATCAGACTCGGATCTGTCAAAGGTTAATCCCTGCGATCTTACATAGTGGGTGCTATCGCACCGATGCCAGTTACCCGGCAAGATGACTATCGACATCAGCAGCCACTCGGAACCCGGTCTGACTCTATCAGCCAATGACAGCAATAACTTCTGTCATCTTATGAGGACCGGTCAATCATGAAATCCGTTCAAATACGTTTGGCCCTGGATATCAGTGCCGAGCAGTTGGCCGCGAGTCATAAAGCGTAATCGGGCCGTGTGGCCAAACAGCTAGTTGAGCCGCATACCTTAGCCTCGAACTGGGCCGCGTGACTGGGTCGCGTGACTGGGTCGATCAACTGGGTCGATCAACTGGGCGGCCTGGCCAGCCGGTGTGGTTTAGCCATGTGATTCAACCAGTCGCCAGCACGTAACGTTATTGGTTTACTTTAGTGTATTCTCGACGCCCGACGCTACTATTTTGCACACAATTCGATGCTCCTGCGATTCAGTCAACGTATTCTGGGCAAGTACGATGAGGAAGCTCCTTTTCTCGCCATAGCGTTGATGCTGGCTGCGCTGATCCTGCTCTCGGGGCAGGACGCGATGGTCAAAATGATCAGCGACAGTGTCAGCCTGTGGCAATTTCAGGTTTTTCGGGCAGTGGTCAACCTTCTGTTGCTGCTGCTGGTAGCGCGCAGCGTGACGCGCACGATGACCTTGAGACCCAACAGCTTCAACGCTGTGTTTCAGCGGTCCTTGTTTCATCTGCTGGCGCTGTCTTTCTTTTTTGCCGGTGCGCCACATCTGACCCTTGCCGAAATGGCAGCAGGCCTCTACACCTTCCCGGTCTTTGTCGTTATTTTAAGCCTGTTTTTTGCTCGTGGCACGATTGGCCGCTGGCGAACAGGCGCTGTGATTGCCGGTTTTTTGGGTACATTGTTGATTCTGAAACCAGGTAGTGCAGCGTTTCAAAACGCCTCATTGTTACCCATAGCCGCAGGATTTTTCTATGCCTGCTTCGTATTAACAACACGCCAAAGGTGTCGCGGAGAGTCGCCGCTTGTCCTTGCACTGGGCTCTAACCTAATGATTCTGATTGTGGGTATGTTGGGCTGGCTGTTGATACTGACGCTACCAATATCGACAGAGTTGCGCACCGGTCAACCCTTCATTTTATCCGACGCAATTTCACTGGATGCCAGCGTGCTTGGCGTCATCGTGCTCTGCGGCTTACTCAACACAACCGCCAATCTTTTTTTGGGCAAGGCTTATCAAAGCGCAGACTCCTCTTTTCTCGCCCCGGTCGACTATTCCTATTTAGTATTTGCAACACTGTGGGGCTGGCTAATCTGGGCAGATTTTCCGTCGGTCAGCACATTAACCGGCATGTTACTCATCGTACTTGCCGGATTAACGGTCACTTGGCGCGAGGCCGCGTTAAACCGCAGACACACTCACGAACAAGAAACGTGAGCTTCAGACCGCAGCCAACTGTCTTGCTTTGATCAGTCGCGCCGTGTAAAACCCGAGCAACATTGCGATAAAAAAGGCCAGTACCTGTGTTGGCGCTTGACCTAACAACGCGGCGGCGACCGCGGTAACCGCAGGGCCGGGACATAGACCCACCAGCCCCCAACCCACCCCAAACGTTGCAGCACCGGCAACTAACCGGACGTCAACCATTTGATTGACCGGTATCTGAAAATCAGCCGCATAAAATGGGCTGGTCCGTTTCAGCACGTATCGGTAACCGACAAAAGTCACCAGCACCGCGCCACCCATGACAAATCCGAGTCCCGGGTCCCAGTCTCCGGCGACATCCAAAAAACCCAACACACTGGCAGGGTTAACCATGTCGGATACAATCAGTCCCGTACTAAACAGTAAACCACATATTAACGCCCAAACATGTCTCATATTCCGCCTCCAACTACGTGCCGTAACACGTAAACTGTCGCACCGGCGAAAACCATAAACACGCAGGTCGCAACGATCGATCGTGGTGAGAATCGTGGCAATCCGCAAACACCATGGCCTGAAGTACATCCGCTGCCAAACACTGTCCCGACACCCACAAGAAAACCACCAACGAGTATCAGCGGTAACGTCGCCTCCAATTGAATTGTAGGTAACCTATCAGCCAATAACATCCAAACCACGGGCGCGAGGAGCACACCGGCGACAAACAACGCCCGGTACAACCAGTCAGGAGCCACCGGCGGTAATAGTTGGCTGACAATGCCGCTAACACCCATAATTCTGCCATGCGTCGCCATCAAAATGACGGCAGCAAGGCCGATCATCGCACCACCTGCGAAAGCTGCCAGTAAATCATGCATAAGGTATCCCCCCAAAATGTTTATTCGACACAACATGCTGCGTCTCTGACGACCGATAGCATAAACCATAACGGTCATTATCTCAGCCCCGAACGTGCAATACACAGGTAGCAGAACGCACGTAACAAACCACGATACTGAACCGGGATGCTGAACAAAACTACTAAACAAGGGTGGCGGCACACAGGTAGCGAACCAAATTGGCGGCAGAGAGGCGTAACACTATTGGCAATACAACGATCGCCGGGCGAGCAATAATAATGACCACACCAGCGAAACAAATGGCGTAATATCGGGTGGTAGACTACATCTGCGGCAGCGCGCCAGTTGCACTAGCGCCAGTTGCACTGCTGGCAAATGCACTGCTGGCAAATGCACTGCTGGCAGATGGGTAGTGGAGACGGACAGAGCAGTTCGTTATGCGTGAGGTGAGCCACGGTACACGGACAGGAGTAAACGGCAGAAAAGGCAACCGTACCGACAGTTGTTGGTGAAGAGCGCTAAACGTCGTATGGCCAAAAAAACGCGGCCTGGCGCTCGTTACACAGCGTCTGTTAAACCAATAGCCGCGGCGTAGATCACCACACAAGTGAACAGCACCGTGTGTGGCAAAAAAGGAACACTAATCTAGGCTACCTCGTCAAATGCGTGTGACTCACCGGGTGGATCAGTGTCGTTGATATCGATAATGACCTGCGCCAATTCCTCCGCCGGTACAGGTCGGGAATAAAAGTACCCTTGTACGACCGATATACCCATATCAAATACGTGATTTAATTGGTCACAGGTTTCAACACCCTCGGCAACCGTATCAAGATTGAGAGATTTTCCGAGAGATACGATCGATTCGGTGATAGATTCCAACCGTTCATCACCGGTTAATAATTTCTGTACAAATGACTTATCAATTTTTAGCGTATCAAGCGGCAAATCCTGTAGATAACTCAATGAAGAATAGCCAGTGCCAAAGTCATCCAGCGCAATCTTGATACCTGCACCACGCATTCGATCAAGAATTTCAACCACCAACTGCATGTCGCACATAGCGACACTCTCTGTCAGTTCAATTTCCAATAGATCACCCGGTAATTGGTGTTGCTCAAGACAGGCCATCACAGCATCAGCAAACCCTGAACATAAAAATTGTTCGGATGAAACATTAACTGCGACTCGTAGCGGATTGGCTGCTTGAGAACGCCACGACGCTGCCTGGGAGACCGCCTCGTTGATCACCCACTGTCCAATTGTGGGCATCAACCCGGCTTGCTCTGCAATGGGTATAAATCGGTCAGGCGGGACCATGCCGTGCTTGGGATGGTGCCAACGCAGTAACGCTTCAACCGACTCCACCCTACAAGAGGCCAGATTGTATTGGGGTTGATAGTAGAGCTGGAACTGTTGTTGCTCCAGCGCGACTTTGAGGTCCTGTTCGGTACGTGCAACTTTTAGCAAAGCCTTTTCCATGTCCCGGTCATAAGACACAATCTGGCCAGTACCATTTTTTCTCGCGCGGTACAAAGCAATATCTGCCGCTTTAATCAGTGCATCAGGAGTACCGGCATCGTTCGGGAATCTTGCCACACCCACACTACAACCAATATTCAATGTTGTGCCATTCAGAAAAAACGGTGCTGACAGACTGGTGCTGACTTTTGCAGCCAACTCCTGCGCACTAAAGGGATCACTGCATCGATGAATAATGCCGAATTCATCACCACCAAGACGTGCAACTGTTTCGTCCTGCGTGACGACTTGACGCAAACGAGCTGCAACGTCCTGCAGTAGTTGATCACCATTCTCTTGCGCCATTGTGTCATTGACATACTTGAAACGATCAAGATCAATCGCCAACAACCCCAGTGAAGACTGTTGGACAGTGGCTTGCTCCATACGTTGACTTAGGCTATTGGTAAAGCTACGACGATTGTGCAGCCCGGTTAATTCGTCACTATACGCTTGTTGCTGCAATTTTCTGAAGAAAAATAACGAAGCAATTGCCATGATCAGTGCGAGGACACCCAGCACTGAATTAATAACCAACACAGTCGTTGATCGGGCATGTACGTCTTTTACGGATGCCAGAGTTTTGTCTTGATTCTGTTGTCTGATGGACGTAGCACGCTGCCGTACTTCAGCCGCCGCACTCGCCCATTGCCCCAATGAGCCCAAGGGTATGTAGCCATTGACTGACATTCGCTGAGCCCGCCAGCTCACACTTCGGTAATTGGTCGGGTACCACTGTGCCAGCGCTGAAATGGATTCGCTGATGGCCTCACTATCAATAGATTCATTGACGCGGAGCAATTCACCCAAATGCAGGTCGACTTCCATATTAAGACCATACAGCATCTGCGAATGATGACCGATATCAACCTTGAGATTACCATCCTTAACACTCGCTTTCGTACCCTCCAGTAACGTGACTATCTGACTGGTAGATTCAATCAGGTTCCAAACCGCGTTGCTGAGCTGAACATGGACAAATATCTCCTGACGATTTACCGCCAATGTGCTTTGTTCAGCTCGCCGCTGTTTATCGATGCTATCGATAATCTGCATGTAGCTGTGAAAGTAGCGCATGGCCGGATTGGCATGCAAATCGGTGGCAGCGTTATTTATAAGAGATAAAACTTTTTTCCGTAACGCCGGTAACGATCGGTACAAATCTGACAGCTCGCCGAACGACTCTGTGATATTCAGCACTTGGTGTAGCGTATGATTGCCAGAATCACTCATCGCTGCAAGCTCTGCGACGGGCGGCATACCTGCACCTGACACTGTGATGGGGCCGACCATAGCAGCGTCACTGGAAGCGTTGTGAGTCGAAGCGTGACGCGCCGATTGGTGTCCCGGTTGGTGACTTGCGTAATGCAATTCAGTTTCAATCTGAATGCGACTGAAGAGTCTATCAGCCTGTATACCGGTATTTACAAAGGCATCAATGTCCGATTCAGAATAATCTTTGGTGTCATTACCATAAACAGACAGAAGCCGATACATAATATCGCGCTCTGATGACAGCACTGAAGCTAACTGATTGAGGTTGTGCTCATGTGCGCCGGTCTCAAGCGTTAGCTCCGCTGATTTGCGCTCTGCGTTGGCATCCAGCCATATGCTGGCACTCAACCACATCACCAGTGTTAACGTGGTTACGACGAACCCAATTTTACTCACTCGTGATTCCAGTAGCTTCCTTGCCATCATGAACTCTCAGTCTGTCAGTACGGCAGGATTGCACGTATCCCTGACTTCTTCGGAGTAGCGGCTACCGTGTGCTCTGATTTAACGCTGTAGGCACGTTAGAGATATTCGTCATAAGCTTATGTGCTTAAGCACTCATTTTTTCGAGGATATAAACTGATCTGGCCAGCATGAACAGAATTAAGCCAGATCTTTATCACAGTTTCGGGTGCTATCGGGCGAGCAGGAATTTACGGCGCTGACGCTGACCGCACAAGACTTAGTCATGTTTACAGCGGCTTATTAACTTTTTTAAGTGTCGTATCTGGGCAGTAACAAACTCATCACTTGTCACTTGTGATCCAAAGTCATGCGCGTTACCCATAATGAGTGCCATCCACCAAATGTGCCGAATAACAACAAATAGGTCCACCCACTGAAAATCGGCCACGCCGATATCCCGTTCGGCGCGATATCCTGCCAAAAACTGCGACCAAAGTTCATCACCATTATCGGCATCCCACGTGTCCCACCGAAAGGTTGCCCACTCAAACACACGCAAACCGAATCCACAACAATCGAAATCAAAATGTGTCAGTACACCCTCTGATAAATGAACATTGCCGCCATGACAATCACCATGACAAAACCCGGTATCCAGTTGACTGAAATCAACGCCACACAGAGAGGCGCATATATCCGAAACCGTCCGATCAAAAAAAGTAAACTGCTCGCCGTCCCGCGACAAATAAGGTTTTATGATGAGCAGTGACGTGTGTAATAAGGTATCGACATCTAGCTGTGGGCGTGAATACCCGGTTGTAAATGTGTCTGCTTTTTGATGCAAAGAGGCTAATGAAGCGCCAAACAGTCGCGCGTTATCTGTTGTCTCATAGTCTGGCTCAACACCTTTCGCGTCAGCTGTGACGATCAAAAATCGAAGCCCCTCTGGCGCTGTTATCTCGGTAATAAAACCACCGGCATGCTTCTCGACCGGATAAGCAACATCTGCCCCCTGCTCATGCAGATAATTTAACGCAGCCAGTTCATACTGAATATCCTGCAACGAACGAAGCCCATGCCGGTATATACGCAAAGAGTACACAGCATCAGCACAAATTACACGATAGGTATCGTTGATACCACGCTGCCAAAAAAGAACCGACAACGGCCGCTCTACTTTATAAAGCGGAACGACCAGCGACAACAACGCTTGTGAGCAAACGGTTGAATAGCTGCTTGCGATTTTCATGTCAGGGTGGTGCATCCAATAAAGAGTGCAGACTCCAATCGTGAATAGCAGACGCTGGAATCAAGCTGGCTTGCATTTAAAAACAACAGTGCTGCGCTTCGCGGGATAATCACTTGTCGATTTCCTGATCAAAGCATGGCATAACTTGCAATGCTATGAGATTGGCAGCTCGGCGCTTATGCTGTTTAATCGTGGGATACGTTAACAGACATGGTACCCGATTTGCGCTGATCGAACACATCACTACAGGCACCAGTCAGTAGCCCAATAGCTAACCCGGCAAATAATCCAGCAGGTAGACCTTGCACAAATACTATTTGCCCGTCTTATTCTCTGGTCTTACTCTCTGGTCTTACTCTCTGGTGCGCTGGCCATTATTGTCAGGTTGTTAGCCTATCTTTTGCTCACAACCAATAACATAGGGGAAGTGAGCGCCACGACAGGCTTTACCTCCAAACAATATACGGACAAAGCTTTTTCGGCAAGCGGCTGCGCGACGGCATCTGTAGTCGTTGCAAACTCTGTTTCTAACCGTGATCAAGCGCTTGGGTTTGTACATGATAATGATCCGCACATGTTGGTGCGCTTTGCCTGCCTCAGAGGGGAGCGAACAGAGGTTGTCGAAAAGCAGATTGTGACTTGCAACATCTTCTGTCCTTCAATTCACAATCACGTCGTGTCAAACAAAGAAGTGATAGAGAATACGACTCGGCCGATTGCCTGTTGGAGATTTTGGTTATCAGCTCAAAGCCACAACAGCCAGACGATCAGTATTGCGCCCGACGGCAAGCGGGTTATTGCCGGCATTGATCATTGATCATTGGAAATAGTGAGGAGAATCGCGAAGCCCGGCTGTTGGCGCCGGGCTTTGCGTGCGTCGGAGTATCGACTGAATAGTGGTGGCTACACCTAGATTTGAACTAGGGACCCCATCATTATGAGTGATGTGCTCTAACCAACTGAGCTATGTAGCCACAGGTTTTGAAGACCAGCAATTGTCGGTTTTCGTAACGGCGATGTCAAGTGGCAGACGGGCTCACCGACTGTCTTTTGCAGATTCGATGCGCTGGTTACACGTTGAATCTGAAATGCACCACATCGCCCTCGGCCAGCAGATACTCTTTGCCTTCTAACCGCCATTTTCCCGCTTCCTTGGCACCCGCCTCGCCCTGACAGGCAATGTAATCGTCGTAGCCGATGACTTCTGCTCGGATAAACCCCTTTTCAAAGTCGGTGTGGATTCTGCCTGCACCATTCGGGGCGGTTGCACCCTGTCGCACAGTCCACGCACGCACCTCTTTTTCGCCAGCTGTAAAAAATGTCTGCAAACCCAGCAATGCATAACCCGCGCGAATCACACGATTCAGCCCGGGTTCGTCAAGATTCATCTCTGCGAGGAAATCTTGTTTTTCCTCAGGCTCAAGCTCCGCAATTTCTGCTTCGATAGCAGCACACACAACAACCACCGATGCGTTATCGCCGTGAGCGAACGTCGTCAGCGCATCCAGCAACGGATTATTGTCAAATCCGCTTTCATCAACGTTGGCAATGTACATCACGGGCTTGGCTGTCAGTAAGTGCAAGTGTTTTAGCCAAACAGCCTCCTGATCGGTCGTCTCAAGCGTCCGCGCCGACTGCCCGGAATCGAGCGATGCCGCCAATTTCTCGTAAAACGTTTTTTCGGCAATAGCTTCTTTGTTACCCGATTTTGCCTGTTTGCCGACTCGCTGAATGGCCTTGTCAACGGTTTCAGCATCTGACAGCAACAGTTCTGTATTGATGATTTCAGCGTCATCAACCGGACTGACCTTACCGGCTACGTGAATCACGTCATCGTTGGTAAAGCAGCGCACCACATGCGCTATGGCATCAGTTTCGCGAATATTGGCAAGAAATTTATTACCCAAACCCTCACCTTTGGACGCGCCGGCGACGAGACCTGCGATGTCCACAAATTCCATGGTCGTCGGTAGTGTGCGCTCGGGATTGACGATACCGGCCAACGCATCAATGCGAGGGTCGGGGACGGGCACAATGCCGACATTAGGCTCGATCGTACAGAACGGGTAATTCTCCGCAGCGATACCGGCCTCGGTCAGCGCATTAAAGAGAGTGGACTTACCGACGTTGGGCAGACCCACAATGCCGCATTTGAATCCCATGATGATTTATCCGCTAGCTGGTGGTTTATGGCTGTGGAGAGTTTTGGTGGCTTCGTTGATATCGCCCGCCACGATTCGATCAATTTCAGAAACCGCGAGGTCGATACTTTCGTCCATGAGTCGCTGCTGGTCAGCAGGCGCACGCTTCAGCACATAACCGGCAACCGCGCTTTTGTGCCCCGGATGACCAACACCAACACGCAACCGCCAGAAATCCTTAACGCCTAGCTTCGCAATGGTATCGCGCAGGCCATTGTGACCGCCTGCCCCACCACCTTTTTTGAGCCGAATAGTGCCCGGGCTCAGGTCGAGCTCGTCATGAATAACCAGCATTTTGGTCGGGTCGAGTTTATAAAACCTGACCAGAGGCGCAATGGACTTGCCACTGAGGTTCATGAATTCGGAAGGTTTCAGAAGGTAGACCGTTTGTCCGCCAATAACAGCTTTGGCAACCTGCCCAAAGAATCGGGTCTCGGGCTTGAGTGTCACACCAGCGCGCGCGGCTACCTGGTCGATAAACCAGAATCCAGCATTATGGCGCGTGTCCTCATACTCACGGCCCGGATTACCCAGACCAACGATTAACTGAAACCCTATGGTGTCTCCCGGCATTTGGTGTCCTGCGCGGTCTGTCCGCAAACGTTACCCAGGTGTTGCTACACGTTTGGTGATACGTGAGCATCGCCAGCAGACAACGCACCTGCTGGCGATTCACGGTGACTCCGGCCGAATATCAGATCAGGACTCGTCGCTGGCCTGTTCGCCGTCTTCAGCCTCTGCATCAACACCTTCTTCAGTCTCTTCAGTTGCTTTGCGCGGTGCATGGATAGCCGCAACGGCACGGTCATTCTCTTCGCCGTGCGACAAATCAACCGAGGTGACACCTTCAGGTAACTTGAGGTCGGAAATGTGGACCGACTCGCCAATATCGACACCACCCATGTCCACCTCAATGAACTCAGGCAGATCACGCGGACGACAGCTGACGGTCAGCTCGTTCTCGGTGTGATTAACAATACCACCGGCTTTGACACCGACAGATTTCTCTTCGTTGATAAAGTGCAATGGCACAGAGACGGTAAGATCGGCGCCCGCAACAACACGCTGGAAATCCAGGTGCATAATCTGCTGCTTGTACGGGTGACGCTGAACATCACGCAAGATGGTTCTGATACGTTCCTTGCCGTCGACACTCAGCATTAAAATGTGCGAATAGAACGCATCT
>CALDUO010000137.1 GCA_937923745.1 uncultured Granulosicoccaceae bacterium | reverse complement strand
GTCGCACCCGGGCCAATCTGCTGGCCAGCGCCGCGTTCGCCATACGCCAGTTCAGACGGGATCACGAAGCGGTACTTGGAGCCAACGTTCATCAGCTGTAAGCCTTCAGTCCAACCGGGAATCACGCCAGTCAGCGGAAATTGGGTGGGCTGGCCGCGCGAGATTGAGCTGTCGAATTCGGTGCCGTCGATCAGTGTGCCCACGTAATGGACGCTGACGGTATCGGTCAGGGCAGGTTTGGGGCCTTCAGCTTCGGTAATGACTTCCCACTGTAGGCCAGACTCGGTCACGCTCACGCCTTCGCGTTCTGCATTCTCGGCCAGAAACGCAACGCCTGCCGCTTTGGCTTCCGCGTTTTGCTCGGCCAGTGCTTTTTGGTCGTGTGCCTGCAACGCTTCACCGGCTTCCTGCAGTGTCATGCTGGTCTCGGCATCGGCCGCTTGTGCTTTCATGGCTTCGACGAGCAGGTCGTAGTTCAGGTCACCGTAGTTTTTCAGTACCCGCTCTCCGATCATCATGCCGAGGCCGTAGCTGAGGCGATCGAGGTCGGATTCCGGTGCTTCGTCAGCTGCGAAAGTCGAGGTGGCGGTCATGGATAGGGCGACAGCAGCTGCCATCAGCGTCTGTTTAATCATGGGTTGGTCCTGTGTGTAGTACTGCGAATGATTGGGCAAAAAGTCTGCCGAAAGGGGATGGGTGAAGTATACGCGTATTGACAGACTGCGGCTAACGCAGGAAGGTTCCGGCCAGCGGGTTACAACTTACGGTTTGAGCACAATCTCTTGGCCCAGCGAGATGGGTGCGGTCACCCGATGGCGATAAGCCAGCAGTTTGAGCGTCTCTTCGTACGCCTGCTCTTCCATAATATCGCCCAAATCGGTACGCAGTTGCTCGGGGAAGGTTGCCACCACGTCATCCGCATGGCCCTGACAGATAAACACCACTTTGTCGGCAATTTCCATGACTGACTCAAAGGTGTAGCCGAGTCGCTGCTGATTCGATTGCAGACATTCTTGCCAACGCTCAATGGCGATATCCTGGCTTGCCGTCAGCTCATCCACAGGCCGGGTTCTGGTATCGATGGAGTTGGGTGTTGTCACCAGGGTTTGTGCCTTGGCAGTGTCCGGCGCACGGGCCACTGCACTGGCGGTGTCTGGGGCAGTGGTTGGGGCAGTCGTTGGGGCACTTTGGGGCGCGCCGGAAATGTCGGATGCAAAGTGCGCGTGATGCCCGGTCTCTGTTGACGCACAGCCAGCCGCGATCAGGCAATAAATGACACAGCTTGGCAAAGCCAACACACGCACGGGAATCCTCCAGTAGATAAGCACTGAAGGATGTAGCGGTAACCGACGTCAAAATTTGAGTGTTAGCGTGATGCGGGTCAGTCTGTTTTGTGGAGTGGTGAGTTAGATTGCAGTCTTTCTGTGGCGCAGCGTAAATAACCACAGCACACCGAGCGCGGTGATACCCAACAAAGGCAGCACCGACAGGTTCACAATTTCCCAGCCGAAGATAAAGTGCATGCCACCGGCACTTAATGCAGTGATGGTGACGGTGGTGAACACGATAAAGTCATTGGCGGCCTGTGCCCGTGATTTTTCTTCCGGTGCGTAGGTTTCGGTCAGCAGCGTTGTGCCGCCGACAAACAGGAAGTTCCAGCACACACCGAGCAGCACCAGCGCCAGCGTAAAATGACCGACCGTCGTGCCATTCAGGTTGATCAGGACACAGGCAATACCCAACAGCACACCGGTGCCCAGCACCGTCACCATGCCCAGTCGATTGATCAGCCGCCCGGTAAAAAACGACGGAAAGAACATGGCGGCGACGTGCCACTGTATGACAAACGCCGTATCCCCAAGCTCGTGTTGTACTGCCTGCATGGCAAGCGGGGTAGAGGTCATGACCAGGTTCATGGTGCCGTAGCCGAGCATCTGGCACAGCACTGCGACAATAAACGTCGGCTGCGACATGATGACGCCTAGCGGCCGACCACGGTTGTCGCCCGTTTGTCGTGGTGGCGGTGCCGGTGGCAGTTTGGCAATAGCGATGGTGATAAACGACAATGCGTAGACACCGATCAGTATTAAAAAGCTGCCGGCAAAACGTTCGGTTTCAAACATGCCCTGGCTCCAGTTGGCCAGGTTCGGTCCGATAAACGCCGCCAACACGCCACCGGCCATCACATAAGAGATAGCCACCGACTTAACATCGGCACTGACCACCTCGGCGGCCGTGAACCGGTAATAGTTGCCGAACGCGCTGAACATACCAAAACAAAACGTGGCGATACAAAAACCGATGAACTGTCCGTTAAACACTGACCACAGCGCGATGGTGGAGCCGACAATACCGATACAGGCAGCGAGCATAAAACTCTTTTTGCGACCAATACGTCCCATGAGTAACGACGCCGGAATACTGGTACACATCATGGCAAAAAACTGCAGGCCCAGAGGTACGGTAGCCAGTGACTTGTCGGGTGCCAGCTGAAAACCAATCAGCGCGGAGACAGTGATGAGCAGCGATGCGCAGATGTACATAAACGCATTACACAGCGACAACAGGTAGACGGATAACGGCATCAGGATTTTTTGCCCTTTTTACGCCGCAGCTGGCGCTCTGTTTTTTTGGCCGCTTTTTCAAGTCGGCGTTGTTCCACTTCAACACGCTCAGCGGCGAGCATGTCAGGTGTTTCGAGCGTGACTCGTCCCAATTGGCCACTGCGCAATTCCTGAAGCAGGAGTTTGCCTGCACGGTCGTAATCGACCAAACCGCCACCGCCAATGCAGCCGCGCTTTCGACCCATCTGATCGAGCAGTTCAACCGGTTCTTGCGAACTGATCGTTGCGCTGTCGCTGTCGGTGAAGTATCGCGCCTGCAGCCGCTCGGGGTAGTGGCTTTGCATGAATTCGAGGGCAAACAAGGCAACGTCGGCTGAATCAATAGCGGTATCACGAATCGCACCGGTGACCGCCAGACGATAACCGCCGTGACGGTTTTCAAGGTTTGCCCACAGCACACCCGGTGTATCGCGCAGCACCACACCCGAGCCTATGTCTACCCGTTGTTGTGACCGCGTTACCGCAGGTTCGTTACCGGTTTTGGCGATAATTTTGCCAGCGAGTTTATTGATGAGGGTGGATTTGCCGACATTCGGAATGCCGACAATCAGCGCATGTACCGGACGGTTTTCAAGACTGCGGGTACATAACTGACGACATTCAACGGCAATACGCTTGATGGCTGCGGTATCGTCGGTGTGGGTTAACAGTACGCGGGTATTGGGTTGTTGTTGCAGTGTGTTGAGCCACTGCGTGGTTCGCTCACTATCGGCAATATCGGCCTTGTGCAATAACTGAATACACGGCAGTTCTCCGCGTATCTCGGTGATCATGGGGTTTTGGCTACTGGCCGGTATGCGTGCGTCCAGCACCTCTATCATGACATCAATACCCGAGAGCACCTTGCGCATTTCTTTTTGCGCCTTGTGCATGTGACCCGGAAACCATTGAATAACCATAACGTCTCTTTCGTGTCTTGTGGGTTATGGCTGGCGTCAGGTGTCAGGTGCTGCAGGATCAACCAACGAGATGACGTCTTTTTTAATGACGATTTTGCGGGCTTTATACAACGCACTCAATGCACGCTTGTAGTTTTTTTTGCTCACCTGAAAGGTGTCGTATATGTCTTCGGGCGGGCTTTTGTCGGTGATGTGATAGGTGCCGCCGGCGGCTTCCATCGCTGCAAGGATGCGCGAGGTCAGGTCATCACGCACATCACTGATGCGTCCGTTCAGGGTCAGGTCAATACGATGGTCGGGCCGTATGGTTTTGACAAAGCCCGGCACCTGATCACCGACCGACAGAGGCTGAAAGACCTCTTCACGATACAGCAGCCCCAGAAATTCATTATTGATGACGGCTTTATAACCCATGGGTGTTTGTGCAGCGATGATCAGGTTAACGCTTTGACGAACCTCCAGCGTGGTGGTCTCTTCACTGAGGTATTGATGCAGTTTGGTGGTTGCGGTAACCCGTGATTGCCATGGGTCGAGGTAGATATACACAAACACCTGCTCGCCATGACGGACCGGTGAAGTTTGATCACTGATCGGTAAAAAAAGGTCTTTCGATAAACCCCAATCAAGCCAAGCACCGCCCGGTCCGTTGGAGACGACGTTAAGCAATCCGCATTCGCCCACTGTCAGGTGCGGCTTGTGTGTGGTGGCGACAGCATGACCTTCTTTATTATGATGAACAAACAGGGTGACCGTATCGCCGGTTTTAAAATCTTGCCAGTTTGCCTTGCCCGCATCGAGTTCGTCGGTGGCGAGTGACACTGCGCCGCCGTCCTGCACACTGAAGACCACGTTGCCGGGGCCTGATGCTTCGACGGTGAGTGTGTGATAGTGACCGATTTTCATGGTGTCGCAGGATAAGGGCTTGGGACGCGCCATTGTACTCCGGTTCTGCACCGGTCACTGTGAATTTGCTGTGTTGTTCGCGTCAGATGTGTCGGTATGATTTATACTCCCGCTGATGACTCTGATCGTACTGGCCCCAATGGAAGGCGTTATCGATTATCCGATGCGACGCCTGCTCACCGATATCGGGGGTTATGACCGCTGCGTCACAGAATTTGTGCGCGTCACCGATGTCCTGCTGCCCGAACGTGTGTTCCACAGGCTGTGTCCCGAACTGAACGAAGGTGGGGTCACCGCAAGTGGCACGCCGGTACGAGTGCAGTTACTCGGCAGTCATTTGCAGGCACTGGCACTGAATGCAGCGCGTGCCGTTGAACTTGGGGCACCGGGAGTCGACATCAACTTTGGCTGTCCGGCCAAAACCGTCAACCGAAGCGATGGCGGCTCGGTATTGTTGCAGGAACCGGCGCGAGTCGGTGCCATTGTCGATGCGGTCAGACAGGCGGTACCCGGCCACATCCCGGTCAGTGCCAAAATCCGGTTAGGCTTTGAAAGCCCTGATGCGGTTGATGAGATTATCGGTTTTATTATTGAGGCCGGTGCGTCTGAAATCTGTGTGCATGCGCGCACCAAAGCCGACGGATACAAACCACCGGCCTATTGGCACCGGGTTAAAAATGCTCAACACACCAGCCCGATACCGATACTGATTAACGGCGAGATTTGGTCGGTACCGGAGGCCTATCGCGCGATGGAAGAGAGCGGTTGTCAGCATATTATGTTGGGACGCGGCGCGTTATCGTGCCCCGACCTCGCGTTGCAAGTCAGGCATGCGCTGAACGGCAACAGCGATGCCTACACACCCATGGCATGGTCACGGGTTGCCAAGGAAGTGCAGGCGCAGTTCGACCGATCCGACAAAACCATTGAACGTCACGTGGGTAACCGCACCAAACAGTGGTTGGCGTATCTGCGGCGTGAGTATCAGGGTGCCGAACAACTCTTTGGCGAGATCAAACGACTACATGCGCAGTCTGATATTGAATCGTGCATTGCCGCACACGTCAGTTAAGGACACACCGGACCGTTATGCCGGTACCGGTGCATCGTCGCGCAGCAAGCCTGCGGTTTTTAGGTCGGACCACAGTGACGCCGGAATATCGAGCTGATACCAGTGTAGTATCTCGGTCATTTCAGCAGCCGACCGTGGCCCCGGAATGACACTCGACACTAATGCATGTCCGAGCGGAAACTGCACGGCTGCCGCCGGTAACGGAATGTTGTGATCTGCGCAGACTGCACTGATTCCTTTTGCTTTGGTGATAACATCTGCCGGTGCTTTGGCGTAGTTCCAGGTGTCGCCGCCTGCGAGTATGCCGCTATTGAACGGGCCACCCAATATAATAGACATGCCACGTTTTTCGCATTCGGGTAACAGGTCGTCCATGGGTTGTTGCTCCAGTAGCGTATAACGCCCGGCCAACAAAAACGTATCCCAGTCACCGTATTCAAGCGCAGCAAGACACACCTCACGCTCATTAACGCCAAGGCCAATGGCTTTGATATCACCGGCACGCCGAAGCTCATCCAGCGCCTTGTACCCACCGTGCATCGCATCATGAAACAGTGGCGCATTTTTCTCGGCACCATGCTGCATTTCACCGATATCGTGTAACAACAAAATATCAATGTGATCAACACTCATGCGCTGCAGGCTGTCTTCAAACGAACGCATCACACCGTCATAGGAATAGTCATACACCGGGTGAAACGGAAACGAGCCAGGCCAATCAGCGGCTTCATCGGCAGGTGCCGGACCGGGTTCGAGTCGGCGACCGGCTTTGGTGGATAATGTCCAGCCGCTACGATCACGAAGTGCGTCACCGGCCAGATGTTCCGAGCGACCAAATCCA
>CALDUO010000136.1 GCA_937923745.1 uncultured Granulosicoccaceae bacterium | reverse complement strand
CATCACCGATTGCGATGTCTGCTGTGCCGATAGGCCTGTGACCGACAGACCTGTGACCGACAGACAGCGCTTCTGATTCTGGCTGAATGCAGTACTGGCGAACGTAATGCACTTGAGAGTCTGTGTAGCTGTAAGCCCTGCAAAACTGTGCGTCACCCTGCAATTGTTTTAGCAGAGCTTTTTTGGTTTTTCGGTACAGACCGCGACCCACACCGGGCACCGGTTTAACACTCAGTTGGTCACGGTTGAAATCGGTCAAGAGACAGATGTTGCACGAGTTTTTTATATCCGCTAACTGCGTCAGAATGTTTCTTATACCCAAATCGTCGAAGGCACACTCGAACATCACCTGCTCACCGGCGTCCGCGTTGAAATGATGCAACACCAGCGCATACCGACTGACTTCGATGACCGGCATCACAGCACGCCTGCGTTAAAGACAGTTTCGTACACTGGACCCAACACCGACACAACCACCCATAACATGACGCCACCCACGACACACATTAACGCAGGTCCTGTTAATGACACGCAGTGATTGAGTCGTCGCTCACTCTCGGCCTGATAATATTGGCCAAGATAAGTCAGCATATTCACAAGTTTTCCAGCTGCTTCGCCGTTATTGAGTAACTGGTGCACCAATGGCGGTATTACTGACTGTTGCGCAACAGCATTCGACAACGCCACACCCGCTTCCACCTGCTGTTGAATGTTATCTATGCCATGCTGCATATGGCGATTACCGGTTGCACCCCGGCACAAGGTCAGCGATTCAACGATATCGACACCGCCCGCCTGCAGCACCGCCAAACTGGCGCATATGCGCCCCAACGACAGCGACAACATGACCGGGCCAATGACCGGCATCACCAGCAAACTGTAATCAAGCATCTGGCGGCAACGAGCGCTGAACCGATACACTGCCTGCATCAGCATCACCAGCAGTGCCAGACCAAACAGTAACACCAGCCAGTACCTTGCAATCTGCTCTGACAAACCGATCAACACACGCGTATGCAACGGTAGCACCTGCCCCGATGACTCGATGAACACCTGCAGCGACGGCACGATATAAACCAACAGAAACACAATCGCAGCAAACAGGATGACGGTGACTGTCATCGGGTACACCGAAACCTGCCTGATCAACTGGAGCGTACTGATTTGTTGTGCTAACTCAGCGACAATATGATCAAGGCATTGGGGTAAGGTGCCGGTCGATTCCGCCACCGACAACAAGGCGGGAATTAGCCCGCCAAATTCAGCGGATCGAGCCTGTGTTAGCGCTGACAGAGAATTACCCGATGCGATTCCCTGTGACAAATACTCAATGAGTTCACGCTGCCTGCCATCAGCCGAACCCTGCATCATCTGCAAACAGTGCGGTATCTCAATACCGGCATGTACCAACACACCGAGTCGGGTAAACAGGATATGTAAATCTGTTAAGTGCCTGGTGTTAGGCACAGTTCGTCTACGTGACGTCCAGCCAAGACGTCGGCTGAGCGAAATAAGTTGAAGATGCGCCAATTCAGACTCTGCAGTGCGCCGATCGGCAGCGGTTATAACACCACGCTCCAATTCACCCGATGCAGTGAGCGCATGAAAGCTAAACGTCTGCATGCGTTACTGCCCAGTCGGAGTTAATCACACGGCGCAGTTCTGCATATGACGTCACACCGGATTGCAGCAGTATTAGTCCCTGTTGCGACAGGCTGCTGTGTCCTTCCGCCATCGCCTGCCGAATCAGCACACCAGGCGTTGCGTCATCGGCCAGCAAACGATGCACTTCGACGCTGGGCTGATAAATTTCCATGACTACCCGTCGACCCAAATAACCCGACCCGTCACAGTGACGACAACCCACCGGCTGATACACACTGACCGGCCTGTCAGCGTCAAATGCAATGTCGTTAGGTGGATCGGTCGGTTCCTTACAGTGCTCGCACAACACCCTGACCAGTCGCTGCGCTATCAGCGCTAATAAGTTATCAGACAAATGTGACAGATTGACGCCAAGGTCCTGGAGCCGCGCAAACGCCGACAACGCTGACAACGAATGCAAGGTGGACATGACCAGATGTCCTGTCAGGGTTGCCTTCAGAAGCATATCTGCTGTTGCCTGATCACGGGTTTCACCCACTAAAATGACATCCGGATCCTGCCGGAGAATGGAGCGGATACCGGACGCAAAATCGAGCTTACGGGACGGATTCACCGATGACTGACGTACCATCGACATCTGATATTCCACCGGATCTTCCATCGTCATGACATTCAATGATTCATCCCGAATATCATTGACCACCGAATACAGTGTCGTTGATTTACCGCTACCGGTGGGTCCGGTCACGAGAATGAGACCTTGGGGACGTCGCACAATATGCGACAGTGACGTTGCTTGAGTGTCGTTGAGTCCAAGTTCTGTAAACGACAGCAACGAGCTCGACCGATTCAAAATTCGAATGACGACACATTCACCGGCAACGCACGGAAACGTTGACACCCGACAGTCGAGACTACGCCCCTCAATCGTTAACGAAAGTCTGCCATCCTGAGGGGCACGACTCTCGGCAATGTTAAGCCCCGCCATCACTTTGATTCTAACCAGCATCGGTGGCCAGTAATCAAGGTGCAAACAGCGTATCTGGCGCATCACACCATTTACCCGATACCGTATGCGTAACGCATTTTGCTCAGGTTCAAGATGCAAATCTGACGCATGACGTCTTACTGCATCCGACAACAACGCATCAACCAAACGTACCACCGGACGTGCGGTATCAGAGGCAGTACCGCCGGCGCTATCAAGCTCGTGCAAAATGCCGTCAATGGACAAATCGACCCCATAACAGCGATCAATGGCGGTGAGAATGTCTGCGGTGCTGGCAATCACCACCCGAATCGTGACCTTTCGGGTTAAATGCGCCTGAATCGCATCCAATGCAGTGACATTGTTGGCACGCGCCATCACCAACTGCAGTGTGGCTGACGTCGCATCATAGTACAGCGGAAATACCAAGTGCTGCCTTGCCAACTGACGGTCAAGCAGATTGAGCGCGCCAGCGTCCGGCGACAACGTTTTCAGATCAACGGTTGTGACGTTATCGAGGCTGCCGTGTATTTCACGCAACTGCTCGGCTGACACAAATCCGTTGGATATGAGTGTTTGTTCCAGCCGTTTACCGGTTTTCTGACTCTCGGTCTGAGCGATACGAAGTTCGTCGGGTGTTACGACACCGGTATCGATCACGATATCGGTCAATTGCATAGTGTGCATAGTGCCCATTCCTTGGGTTCATTAAGCTTTAACAGGGTTCAGTAAGCTTCAACAGGGTTCAATAAGCTTCAACAGGCTTCCTTGCCTGTTTTTTTCACATTCGTTGATCAACAGTTTCTACAGGGCGTTTGCCACGTTGCCTGAATTATCGGGCGGGTTATTACCAACGTTATTGCGCTAACTACTGCGCGAGTCAGTACAGTGGGTCAGGCTATAAGGCGCACTATGGAATAGCCTGTGTTGCAGGCAACACAACAGGACGCATAAACACCAAGAGTTCAGTCTTGCGCTGACTGTTGCCCCGCTGACGAAAAAGATGCCCGACACCTGGCAACCGGCTTAACCCCGGCACACCAGACTCATTATTACTTTGCTGCTGTTGCATTAGCCCGCCAATCATCGCAATTTGCCCGTCACCTACTTTTAAAACAGACTCCATTTCGCGTACCTGAATTTCTGGCACACCATTGACGACACTTGCTTGCGACAGAGCCGGATTCGGGTCGTTGACGAAACCCAGAATACGGGAAATAGTCGGCCTTACATTTAAGATAACGCTGTTATCACTTGCCACAAACGGCGTGACGCTCATCACCAACCCAACCGGCACTGTGTGTATGGTGGTAGCAGTTGTAATGTCTTCTGTGTCTTCACCGGACTGTCTTTCGACACTCACTGAAAAATACACCCGGTTATCGACCACCTTTAATACGGCTGCTTGATTATTAATCGCAATGATTTGTGGCCTTGACAATATTTTTACATCACCGAAGGTTTGCAGCAGACTCAACGTGGCGCTAATACGCCCGAGTGAATTACTCTGATGAATGGCACTAAGCAGTGCTGATGGTGAGGGTAGTTTGTTCACCGAACCGGCATTAACCTCAGGCTGCCCATGTAATGACTGCGCAAAGTTAACCACGGATGAGTCAGCGCTGCCGTCAAGACCACTGCCCAATGCCTGCCAGTCAACTCCGGCCTGGAACTGATCAGACAGCGTGACCTCGACAATGGTCGCCTCGATCAACACCTGCCGACTGGCACTGTGTGTGAGCAGGGAAAGATAATCACTGACTTCCCGATGTGCATGTTGTTTTGCCCACACCGACACCAGCCCGGCTTCCCGATTGATCACAACGGAAGCTGCTGCATCACCATCATAGGGCTGTAACAATTGCGTCAGATCAGTGCTCAAGCTGTCCCAAAAATTATGGATGGACTCGTTTTCGATGAGCGTTTGTGAACTGTTGTCAGTGTCACCGGACCCGGTATCACCTGCTATGTTCAAGCTAATTGAACCCACCCGTGTTGCCAACCCAACACTACTGCGCGACTGCCGCGACACATTTAAATAGTCTATCGGGTAAGTGACACGGAAAGGTACATCTGCACGGATACTCAATCGCTGATCAGCAATTGACCACACAACAGGCGCTTGACGTGATATCTGTTCCAGCAGCGATGACAGTCTGACGTTCTGCACGGACAGTGTGACCGGTACGTCCGGCACGTCATTCATTACAAGCTCCAATCCGGCGTCACCCGCCAGAGAATACAACAAGGCATGTAAAGACAACCCGGTTGCCTGAAGAGACAGGCGTTGTGCTCCTGCGTCTCGGACCGGTTCTGCATCAACGGGCGTATCAAGCTCAATGGCAGTAGCCTGTTGCAGAGCGCCTGTGTTACCGGTGGCTTTGATCAGTCCGCTTTGCAAAGCATCACTACCG
>CALDUO010000135.1 GCA_937923745.1 uncultured Granulosicoccaceae bacterium | reverse complement strand
TCATTATCGGAAAATACCCGATAGTGCATGATCTTGCGGAGCAGTTGATTGGCCGTCGACAGGTTATCGTTTGCCTCCACGCCAACCAGCACCAGCAGTCCGTCGTCTATTTCGCCGGTGATCTCGCCCTTGATCTCTACCGACGCGTGGGTCACCCGCTGTATCAGGCCGATCATGCGGGCACTGTCGCTGTGAGAATCCCCAAACAATGACCGCCTGGGAAAATTCCCAGGCACCTGTCAGTCGTTTCCGACGGACGAATACACCTTTTACTGATACCCCACCGTTTGGCAATAACGCACACTGCAGTTGTGGACAGGGAGTTCCACAGCACGGTTAAGTTTGCAGGGAAGCAAACTTTTGGCAGAAAAACCAGGCATGTTGCGGCACGTGTCGAAGCCCGAAAAAGGAGTTGGGGCACTGTCAGGGAAACCCGTGCGAACCAGGGATGGTTCGGCCCCGGCCAAGGATTGGCCGGGGATTTTAACGGCAGGTTACAACCTGCCAAGCCCAAAGCTTTGGGCGTCGCCTGAACCAAAACCATAACAAACACTACCTCAACCGGGTCAACGGCCTGACCTGTGATACGCAAAGTGTATCAAATGTGCCAGCACCGGGCTGCAGCTTCGTCCTTGAAACCTTTACCGCAGGCAGTTACTGTAGCCGCTGATTGTCAGAGTCCTGTTCATGCGCCTGCGGCTGATTAACTTCCTCTTGAGGGCGTTATCCCTAATCCCACTGTCTGTTGCACACATGCTGGGTGCCGGCTTGGGCCTGCTCGCCTGGTGGCTTCCGACAACCCTCAAACGCAATACACTCATTAACCTCAAGCTCTGTTACCCGGATCAGTCCGGGCAGTGGATCAACACAACAGCCCGAGCCAGCCTGCAGGAAACCGGCAAGGCCTTGTCCGAACTGGGATGGTTCTGGTGCAAGCCGCGCCGCACGCTTGAGCAAAAAATCAGCGCCGTGCACGGCCAACAACATCTCGATGACGCAATAGCCACTGGCCGCGGCGTGATCCTGGTGAGCCCGCATTTGGGTGCTTGGGAATTTTGTCCGTTAGTGATGGCACCGCTCGACAGCGCTGTGTTTATGTATCGGTTACCCCGACAGGCGGCGCTTGATCCGGTGTTTCAGAGAGCACGCACGCGTTTCGGTGCTGAGCTGGCACCACTGACACCCGGTGGCATCAAGAAGGTATTCACAGCGCTACGCTCTGGCGGCACGGTAGGTATTCTGCCAGACCAGGAACCCGACGAAGGCTCCGGCGAATTTGCGCCACTGTTCGGCACCCCGGCCTATACCATGACCTTGCTTTCAGGCTTGGCACGAAAGTCGAACGCTACCGTTTTGTATGTCGCCTTCATTCGCCTGCCTCATGGTCAGGGCTATGACATACATTATGTACCTGCCGATCCTGATCTGGCCAACGCCGACACGAGCGTTGCCACCACGGCGCTGAACCGTCAAATCGAAAACTGCATCAACATCGCACCCACACAGTACCTATGGAGTTATAAACGACACCGACTCATGCCCGATGGCTCACGTCGTCGTTATCACCGATGAACCAAACTCACGTCCTCGCGCAACGCCCCTTGCTTGGCATTTTTATGATGATGCTGGGTATCGGGGTACTGAATCTAATGGATGGCGTGGGCAAATGGTTAGTGATGGATGGTGTGGAGGTTATGCAAATACTGGCGCTACGCAGCGTAGTCATCGTACCTTTGCTGCTGCTCTATTACGTGTCTACCAACAACCTGACCGCACTTAAACCGAACCGCCCCAAGGCTCAGGCCCTACGCGGCATCATCGGTTTTATTGCACCGTTTGCCTTTTTTCTGGGTGTCGGAAAGTTACCGTTAACAAGCGCTGTGGTTGTCTTTTTTTCGTCGATCTTTATGACAACGATACTGTCTATTTTTATACTCGGAGAGAGGCCGGGCAAACACCGTTGGTCCGCCATTGTGGTGGGGTATGTCGGGGTTATTATCGCAATGTCCCCAGCTTGGGGTGGCGATGCTTCGGGTTATATTCTGGTGTTGATCTCGAGTATTTTTTACGCGTTTCTGTTTGTCAGTGGACGCAAGCTGTCCGAGACCGAATCGGTCAGCTCTCTGGTGCTGAGTTATAACCTTGGTGTGGGTGTTGTCGCATTAGTATTACTACCCTGGTTCTGGGTGCCGCTTAACACGGATCAGCTGGTACTGATCGTGTTGTTATCTCTGTTGGCAGTCACCGGTCACTTTTGTATCACCCATGCATTTGCCGTCGCCGAAGCCACGTTAATTGCACCCTTCGAATACACCAGTATTCTCTGGACGGTTGCGCTCGACATGCTGATCTGGCAAGTGCTGCCGGGCCGACCCACATGGATCGGTGCAGTGATCATTATTGCTAGCGGACTGTATGTTATTTACCGTGAAGCACGGCTGGGAAAACAATAACCGATACCGCTACGCACAGCTTGGCAGCGTCGTGACATACTCACCAATCACATTAACCACGGTGTCCATATCGGCACGAGACACATCCTGATGTGTCACCAGCCGACAGCTACCATCACCGTTGGCCGATGCCAGCACACCCCGCTCGGCCGCAAAGTCTGTAAAACCCGTGACTTTGCCGTGATCGGTATTGACCGGTAACTGAATCCACACCATATTGGTTTGAGTCCAGTCATCTTTGACCGCTACACCGGCAATACCAGCCAACGCATCCGACAACCACTGTGCATTATCATGGTCTTCGTGGAGACGCGCGACACCATCTGTTAACGCAACAACCCCTGCAGCTCCCAGAAAACCAGCCTGACGCATGCCGCCACCAACCACTTTTCGCCACCGCCTCGCTTCGTTAATAAAGTGGGAAGGTCCACACAAAACAGACCCAATCGGTGCGCCCAGTCCTTTGGACAAGCAAATGGATACGGTGTCGAAGTGATCGGTGATTGCCGTGACCGGCACACCGAGTTTGACAGAGGCGTTAAACACCCTCGCACCATCCAAATGCAACGCCAAACCTCGCTGATCTACCAGGGCTCTTGCCTCGCCAAAGTAGTCTATCGGTACCACACGTCCGTGCTGGGTATTTTCAAGCGACAGCAATCGCGTACGGGCAAAATGAAAATCATCGGCTTTTATGACATGCGCCACCTCGTCGAGCGGCAATTCACCGTGCGCGCCAAATGGCACCGGCTGGGGTTGTATACCACCTAGCGCAGCAGCTCCGCCACCTTCGTATTTATAGGTGTGAGCATCACCTCCAACGATGTACTCGTCTCCGCGCTGGCAATGCGTTAATAACGCAATAAGGTTTGACTGTGTGCCGGAAGGCACCAACAGCGCAGCCTCCTTGTCCAGCAGTTTTGCCGCAAAGGCTTCGAGGCGATTGACCGACGGGTCATCGCCATACACATCATCACCCAGCTCTGCTGTCATCATTGCAGAGCGCATGGCTTGCGAGGGGCGCGTTACGGTATCACTGCGTAAATCTATCACTGTCTTGACTCAATTTATGAAAAGGGCTTGTTGTAAAAGATCTAACCTAACACCATTTAACTCAATAAATGCAGCGCTGTGATTCAGCCCGAGTCATACAACTCAGGCCATATAACTCAAGCCATATAACTCAGGCCATTCAACTCAGGCCATTCAGGTCGAGGAATATAGCCTGCAATTAAAGAGTGTTAACCAATACGAGCAGACGGCCCTCGGCGACACGCACAGAACAGACAGCAGCGTTCACTCTATTACTCATGCCAAGCGTACTGCCTGGGCGCAGTTGAGCATCGTGCAAGGGATAATACAGCCCATCGGTGGTGACGCCCTGTACATCAGGTGTCAGTGCGATCAGGCTTACGGTCTGCTCCACGATGTCTATCCCCTCAAACGAATGCTGACCATCAACCACCACACCGTATCCTCCCTGCATCACAACACTCATTTTGTACGGCCATGCGCGACAACCAATGAGTAGAATGTTGGTGAGCGTGTGATCGAGGCGGCCACCATCGATACCCGCCAAAGTCACGGAAGTCACGTTATGTTGCGCCAGTTTTAACAGTGCAAGTTCCAGATCGGTCGCATCTTTTTCTACCGGAAATCGCTCGACCAAGGTCATGGGAGACAGCTGACTCGTTGGCTCACCGCTTTTTTCAAGCGTTGCCTGCGCAGGTCCTGGCGCAGGGTCTGGCACGGTATCTGGCAGACTATCAAGGTCACCCACCAGCCAGTGAGGTGTCAGCCCCAGCGCCAGACAGTGTCTAAGTCCGCCATCGACCGCAACGATCAGGCTGTGTGTTGTGTCGGGTAACCGCGCCAGCGTCTGTGCATCTGCATCGCCATTGGCAAACACCACGGCGTGCTGAAATTCAAGTTGACTCACAGGGCGTTAGAGCCGCCCGTCCGATAACGTAAAGTCATCTGAAAAGTTGATTGCGCGGGTCAATCCGAGCAGAGTGCCTGTGTAACTGGATTCACTGCCATCCTCTTCGCGCACAGTAATAAAAAGACTTTCACCCGCCGTTAATAACGGCAACAGTTGATCTTGGATATAAGGGCGATCACGGACTTCCTGGCGAGCTAGATTACTGTCTACCCGCATGCGCGAGGATGCCAAAGGACCCACATCAAACTGATCTATTCGCCACAGGATGCGATCAGTGAGATCAATTTCCTGCCCCGGAAATTCGAGATCAACAATCGTGCGTTTCCGCGAGCGACGGGTCAGTCGCAAAATTGGCTGGTCGTCACCCTCAAGCGCCTCACCCTCCAACGCGACGCTCAACCGGCAACCATAACTGTCACCCAATTGCTCGCATTCAGCCTCCCATGCACCAAAATACGCTTGCAGCAATTGTTCGGGCTGAAGTTGCTCTGTCGCCGGTACGTCCGCGGGTGCAGGAGGTTCAGTGACAATAGGCGCCTCTGGCTCGAGCGTGGCAATGACCGGTTCAATCGATGCCGTGGGTGCCGCAGTGGCAAGCTGACAGTCACCGTCTGCCGGTGGTCGCAGTGATTTGACCCGCTCAAGTCTGAATACACCATCGTGATCGGGGTACGGATCACCGGCTTCGGTATCGACAGCGCCGGTCACTTCAATATAGAGCACCGCCAGATCGGTTAAGGCACGCGTGAGATAGTCTTGCTGCAAACCTCCCACTGCACCGGCATCACCCTCAACCCAATAACGACGCGTGTCACCACACAATTGCAAAGTATTGCGCTCGGCGCCATACACGTAATAACCCACCAGTACATTTTCAGCAGGCGTCGTGCTAACCAGACGTTGCAGTTCGTTCAGACGTGTCTGTGACATGGTGGCGAGGCAGTCCTTTGCGATTTGGTCTGCGTCCTGGCGAGGGACTGAGAATTCGAGATACCACAAGCAGTTTTCTCGACGGTAGTCTCTGAACGCTGCCTGCGCACGCTCAAACGCTGCTGCTGCCTGAACGCTGACAGTATCGGTGGCATCAAGCTCAGTTACGACAAACTGCTCAATATCGGCAAGGCTCTGATCCAGCAGGTCGAGAAAGTTGTCCATGCAGTTATTGATGTCGTTGACATCGATTGACAGTGCCCGACATTGCTCCAGCATCGATCCCTCTTGGGCTTTGGCCGATTCGGTCGGCACAGCTACCAGCACCATCAGCAAGACTAACGCAGACCAAACAAGGTGCAGACCTGTCGGTGTTTCGGGTACCGCCTCGGTTGCCGGGCCCGGTTGACCATGCCGACGCTGCATTGCTGTCGCACGAATTGCCATTCGGTTGAGCCGCGACGGCCAACCCAATCCCGTGGGTCTTTGGTCTGACATTGGGCCTGATGTTGCCTCCACAATGGAGCCGAACGGTTGACCGTCTAGCCTCACAGGCACTGGTGGCGGTCGGCGGGCGCGCCGAGCTCTGTAATGGGAGGTCAAGAAGCTGATTTTCATGGTGTTTGCCCGTTTGATGCCATTCTTCGATAGCCTTCGATCATTCTACCCCATACGACGGATTGTTCATTGACACACCGTTCGGGGTCTCTGAAAGTCACTTCGACACACCGGTCTGGGTGTCCGAAAGTCACTGCAGGTTGTTCATTGCTGCTCAATTTTGGGTGTCCAAAGGTGACTATTTACCCAAAAAACGGGGACAAAGGGATATTGATCGCAAAATAACCTTATACTGACCGCTCAGAGCGCCCCATAGAGAGTGACGCTGATATTGGTCCTCCGGGCCACACAGGCAATGCACTGTCTCTTGCGGCACTGTCTCTTGCGACGCATCTAGAGACATAGTTTTTAAAAAACCAGTCCAATAAACCAGTCCCATGCATCAACGCAACGCTGCTTCAAAACAATCCGGTGGAGTCCTAGGTTGGCTGCTTGTCTGGCTCGCGGGCATAGCGCTGCTGGCGTACCTCGCCGTGATGCTGCAGTGGCCAAAAACGGCAGAGAACCTACAGGCTTCTGTCACTGACGCGACCTCATCACTTGCACCGGAGCTGGGGCTGACGCCTGACTCTGTGATGCTCGACGGCCGCGACGTCATTGTTCAGGGCTCACTCAATTCCGAACAGAAAACGACGGCACGAGAAACCTTTCTGAATGTGCCCGGCGTACGCAGAGTACAGTTTGCCAGCGAGCTCAGTGCTTTGGGTGGCAGCACACTGGCACCACTGCCTACCGCACCTGATGCTTACGCAACTGATGCAGACGCTACAGATGCCGATCAAAATGCAGGTGACACCAGCGGTGTCACAGACAACAGTGACGACGCTGCTGACAACTCAGGTAACGATGCCAATAATGACGAGGGCGACCTTGCAGCCGATAACACAGGCGACAGCGATTCTACTGCTGACGCTGATGCAGGTGATGTCGATACAGGTAACGTAGACACTGCCGGTATCGGTAGTGAGGGCGACAATGGGGATGTGTCGACTACAACAGACGACTCTGAAATAACTAATGACGCGACAGAAACCGATAGCACGAAGCCTGATACAAACGAATCTGATGCCGGGGAACCCGACTCAGTAAAACCTGATGAGACAGAAAATAACGCAACCGAGCCCGACACCGATGTTGTAACGGGTTCTGATACCCAGACAACCGGACTGGCAAACAGCGATACCACTACTGATCCAGCAGAACCGGAACAAACCACTTCAAGCGACGCAGAGACACCCGTGAGCGACGCGGAGACACCGGAGGCGGCCACTGACAATGCTGGCGATAGTGCCGATAACACGCCATCTGATCCAAGTAACGCAGACGCATCATCTGACACCGAAAACGTGACTACCGAAGATGCGAACAACCCGACGACTGACACTGCTCCGACTGACTCTGATACCAGTGAATCTGACGAAAGCCAGACCAATACCACAGAGCAGTCTCCGGAATCAGTTGCCAACGAATCATCGCAACCCGTAACCGGCAATATCTCCGCCGACCTCAGCGCAGCGCTCGATGACATCGATACAGCTGCTATCAGTTTCGAATTTAGCAGCGCCACATTAACCGACGAGAGCAAATCCGAACTCAACCGGCTCAAGACAGCGCTTGAAACGTTTCCCGAAGGGAATTTGACTATTACAGGGCATACCGACTCAGTCGGTAGCGATGAAGCCAATCAAGCGATCAGCCAAGGTCGGGCCGATGCCGTCAAAAATTATCTTGTCGAGCAAGGTATCGCCGCAGAACGCCTGAACGCTATCGGCTTTGGTGAAACCCGCCCGATCGCCACCAATGAAACTTCTGAAGGCCGTAAGCAAAACCGACGGATAGAACTGGACTACTGACATGAAATTCCTGATAACCGAGATCGCACTTTATCTGGCAGCTGCAGGTGTACTGGGTCTGATCGTTGGCTGGCTCATGAAAGCCTCCGGTGCCAAACGACGCATCAAGGCATTAAATGCGTCCTCAGAAGCTAAACTAAAAACGCTGGAGACTGAAAAAAACAGCGTAATTTCTGCACTCACCGGAGAAAAAGAGACCTTACAATCGCAGAATACCCAGTTAGCTGCAGATACCAAACATGCTGCAAGCTCATTGGCTCAAGTGGAACATAAACGGGTTGCAGTGACCACTGAACTTGAAAAAAACAAGGCAGTTCTTGAAAAAACCCAAGCGCAGGCCAGCATGCTCGGCGCCAAGGTCGAGTCTCAACAGGAAACCATGCGTAAGGCCCGCATTGAAATAGAGCAACTGGCAACGCAACAGGACGAGCTGCAGGTTAAATTAGCCTCTATTCGCGAAAGCAAAGATCGCGAAATAACATCACTTGAAAAACAACTGAAAGCCTTTGCCGGGCACAGCACAATTCACTCGGCAGCAACTGCCGCAGTGGCCACCGGCGCCACAGCGACTACAGAAGAAGCCTCGCGTCGCGCCCAGCTTGAGCGCGAGGCACGCGAACAACAGGCAGCTGCCGACGAGCTCAACACCAGAATCGATTCATTGGCGCACGAACGCGAGCAATTGATGCGAGAGCGGGAAGCTGTCATCAACCGCACCCGACAATTTGAATCAACGTTACAACAAGATAGCCCAGAAAAAGATAGACAAGAGATAAATAGCCCTGAGAGCTCAGACTCTTTTATACAGTCTCTGGATACCGTTGAACCATTGGATAAAACTGTCACGATGGCCGATGCGCCTCAACGTGATCAGCATAGATTTCGCGACACCGCTGCTGTCGAGTCCGAGTTGGATCAGAGCATGGAAATTGATGAACCGCACGAGCTGTTCGACGATGCCGGTTTGCAGAGTGTCATAGAAGAGTCGACCAGCCCGGCCACCGAGTTTGACCCTGGACTCTCAAGCTATGACCGCTTCGATGAGTCTTTTGATAACGTACAGCCGAGCGACAGCACGCAAGATGCCGGCACCGTTAAGCAGGGGTACTCTGACCCGTTACGCGACCGGCTCAGTACCGCCAAAGAGCCGGATAACCGACCCACGCTATGGGATCGGGTACGTTCAACAGTCAGTAAATCAGACAACAAAAACTGATACGACACTTACTGACATGAACACCACATTGCTTCATTTCCATGACCCGATGTGCAGTTGGTGCTGGGCCTTTAAACCAACTTGGCTGACGATACAGTCTGGGCTCGATTCGGACATTGAGGTACAACATATCACCGGCGGACTGGCTCCCGATTCCGATACACCTATGCCAGAGTCTATGAAGACCATGCTACAAGGCACATGGCAGCGCATTGAACAAACAGTGCCCGGCACACGTTTTAATTATGCGTTCTGGACAGATACCTCACCACGGCGTTCAACGTATCCTGCTTGCCGCGCAGTGGTGGCTGCACGGCTGCTTGATCCCGGTCGCGAGCAAGACATGATCACAGGCATACAACACGCCTATTACCTGAACGCCAGAAACCCATCCAATAACGATGTACTTATTGATGTGGCAACGCAAGTCGGGTTTGACCGTGATGAGTATGCCGCACGCCTCACCTCTGATGAGGTGCAGACAACCTTTGAACAAGATCTGTCACTGGCAGCCCGAACCGGCGCTCAGGGGTTTCCAAGCCTGTTTTTAACCAGCGCTATCACTGGCCCTGTACCGATACCGGTTGATTACAACAATGCTCACGCTGTCATCAGCCGTATTCATGAAACACGCGAAGCGTTGGCCAAACACAACAGCTAACCACGCCACCTCGCCGCGTCATCTGACGTGACCACGTCACCGTGCAAAGCGATATCCGAGCGCGGCCCTGATCACAAAACCGCTCCGGGTTGCCACCAACCTTCTTGCCCAGTCAGCACCCCAAACCAACGCTTCGTCTCGACCCGATCACATTAGCGACGTGACGGGTTTTCGATTTCGTGCGCATTCTATTAAACAATAGCAAGACTGTGCTGTATCTATCGGATCCTGTGACCTGAGTTAAATTCAGTAACACCACTGCTGGCCGTTACCGACCACAAGCGCGGTCAACAGTGCACCACATGAAAACAAGAACAACAATAAAGTCACAGCATCCTGTCACAGGCCAACCTGGCACGGCAGGCATTCTTGAACGACGAATTCGTACCGTTGCAGTGCTTCTGCTATCGATACTCTTTGCTACCGCCTGTAGCGAAGGTGAACCGGTACCGCCTTCAGAGCCACCACCTGCACTGGGCGCTGCCACCGGCGGCTCTATTGACGGCGGAACGGAAGGCGGATCAGGTACTGATTATCGGGCCAGTCACCGGCTGCTTGAACAAACAACGTTCGGTCCAACGTCGCAAGACATGGAAGCCGTCACAGCTGCTGGCATAGAACCTTGGCTGAATGCGCAGTTCGATAAAACCCCTACTCTGTTGCTGCCCCAACTGCAAAATGTCGGGGACGCCCGTTGGTCTGAATACGTAAACCTGTGGTGGCGAAACGCGATCACCGCAGAAGATCAGCTCCGACAGCGAGTCGCATATGCATTAAGCCAGATCTTTGTGGTGTCGGCCCAGTCCGGGCTGGATGATGAACAGGAAGGACTGGCCAACTACTACGATATCCTGGTACGTCATGCGTTCGGTAATTACCGCGACTTGCTAACCGACATCACACTGAGTCCAATTATGGGCGAATATCTCAGTATGAAAGGCAATCAAAAGCCTGAGCCTGATGCCAACATTCGCCCGGATGAAAACTACGCAAGAGAATTGCTGCAGCTTTTCAGTATCGGTCTTGTGAAGCTCAATAACGATGGCTCAGTCATTACCGATGACGCGGGCCTGCCAGTACCCACCTACGACCAGGATACCGTGGAAGCCTTTGCACACGTCTTTACCGGTTGGCATTTCAGCAATGCCGATCATTTCGTCTGGCCAAGTGATAGCGACTACCTGACACCAATGGTCGCTTGGGAGGACTACCACGACACACAGCCCAAGGTGTTACTGGATGGCGTGAGAGTTGAGGGTGGCAAATCCGCAGAGGAAGACTTGCATATCGCATTGGATGTGATCTTTAACCATCCGAATGTAGGCCCTTTTATTGCCAAAAAATTAATTCAAAATTTGGTCACCAGCAATCCGTCACCTGGCTATATAGACGATGTTGCGTCAGTATTTAATGCCAATAAAGACGGTGTCCGAGGCTCAATGGGCAGTATGATCAAAGCGATCATCATGCACGATGAAGCCCGATTCGGCCACGAAACCTACCCCACCACCTTCGGCAAACTCAAAGAACCGGCGTTACGGGTCACCAGCCTATGGCGAGCCTTTACGCCACAGTCAATTTCACCGGAGTTTAACTACGGGTGGTCAATGAATGATATTGGTCAAGCGCCGCTGAATTCACCTTCGGTATTTAACTTCTTTACACCAGGCTTTAGTCAACCGGGCGAAATTCGAAACCGAAATCTCGTGTCGCCTGAATTTGAAATACACGATGAGTCTTCGATCATTGGTATTACCAACCGATTGCTGTCCAACTCTGTTTGGTCACACAATTTCAACTACTGGTCAGATCAGCACCGCATAGCGCTGGACATCAGACGCGAAGTATCACTCGAAGCAGAAGATCCGGAAAAAATGCTGGATCATTTGGATCTGCTATTACTCGGCGGCGATATGTCAGAGCCCCTGCGTAACATTACCCGTGAGCTTATGGACGAATATACCTTTGAAGGTGGTGGGCCACAGCGCGTGATTGAAGCTATCTTTCTGATCGTATCAAGCCCTGAAGCGGCTATACAAATTTAACAGGTCTTACTATGCCAACGATGAATCGACGAAAATTTCTGTCACTCGGTGCCAAAACACTCACCGGTGCCGGACTTGCATTGGGTGCCAGCCCATGGCACACGCTGGCACAGGCAGCCTCGGGCAGTTTTGATTCCTCATCCTACAAAGCGCTGGTGTGTATCTACCTCGATGGCGGCATGGACGGATTCAGCATGCTGGTACCCGTGGATAATACCGGTTATGCAGAGTATGCTCGATCACGCACGCACCTTGCCGTACCCCAAAACCAACTGACACCATTGAGTACCTACAACACTGCGATGGCACCTGTTGGACTCAGTTCAACACTGCAGGGGTTACTGCCACTCTATGATGAAGGACGACTCGGCTTTATCGCTAATGTGGGCACGCTGATAGAGCCCACCACCAAAGAGCAGTATGTCGATCAGTCGGTCGCACTACCGTCGCAACTGTTTTCACACTCGGATCAGTCTATACAGTGGCAACAGTTACAAGGCCAACTCACCGGGCGCGACGGCTGGGGCGCACGGGCTGCACAGTATCTTGATCACTGGCAGGAACGCGATTACCTCACGTCGATAACACTCGGCGGCAGTAACTATTGGCAATCAGGGTCAGAGCGTCGCCCGTACAGCATGAATGGAGAAGGCGTCGCGCAATACGCTGGCATGGACAAGGATGATAGTGAATGGCAACGTCCACGCCGAGAGGCATTCCAGCGCTTGCTGACAAATTCGCATTCACACGTGTTCACTCAGGCGTATACCGATCTGCAATCACGGGCCTCCGGTATCACCGAAGAACTCGGCGCAGCGATTGACGGTGCCGCACCCTCATCGATCGCAGTACCTGCAGAAAACGAACTGGCTACCAAACTGGCAATGGTGGCACGCGTGATCAATGCACGGGAAACGCTGGGCATGTCACGTCAGATTTTCTATGTTGATATGAAAGGCTGGGATGTGCACGATGGTCAGGCACGTGATCAGCCGGGGCTGTTTACTCAACTTAACGATGCACTGGTCTATTTTCAGCAGGCTATCGACGAGATGCAGTTAGGTGATCAGGTCACAGCGTTTAGCGCCTCAGACTTTGGACGCTCGCTAACCAGTAATGGCGACGGAACTGATCATGGTTGGGGCAACCATCATCTTGTCATGGGCGGTGCGGTTAACGGAGGTGATGTCTATGGCACACTACCGCG
>CALDUO010000134.1 GCA_937923745.1 uncultured Granulosicoccaceae bacterium | reverse complement strand
TCGGTCAGCTCACGCCCTCGGCTCTGTGAACGGTCTTTGTGAATAATGCTGGCCAGCGCGTCGACTTTTTCACCGTTAATCAGTAAATCGACCTTGACCAGATTGGCCGCCTGAAACCGAACAAACTCATAATCAAAGGAGGCATAACCCTTACTGACCGACTTGAGTCGATCAAAGAAGTCGAGCACGACCTCGCTCAGGGGAAGTTCATAGGTAATGGACACCTGCCTACCGAGATACTGCATGTTTTTTTGCACACCACGTTTCTCGATACACAGTTTGATCACTTCGCCAACATAGTTTTGTGGCACCAGGATATTCGCAAGAATAATCGGCTCTCGAATTTCCTGCAGCACATTGACCGGTGGCAACTCTGACGGGTTATGGATATAGCTGATCTCGCCCTTGGTGTCCTCTAACTCATAAACCACGGTGGGTGCTGTGCTAATGAGGTCGAGGTTGTACTCTCGCTCAAGACGTTCCTGGACAATTTCCATATGCAGCATACCGAGAAAGCCGCAACGAAAACCAAAGCCAAGTGCCGAGCTGGTCTCGGGTTCAAAATGTAAGGCCGCATCATTGAGGCGAAGTTTCTGCAGCGCTTCCCGAAACATTTCGTAGTCGTCGGAATTGATGGGATACATCCCGGCAAAGACGCGCGGCTGCACCTCTTTAAAACCCGGCAATGCAGTGTCGGAAGGGTTGGACGTCATCGTTATCGTGTCACCAACACGTGCCGCTTCTATCTCTTTAATACCGGCAATGATGTAACCCACTTCACCACAGTCGAGTGAGGGTTTCGGTAACCGCTTGGGTGTGAAGACCCCGACGTTGTCTACCTGAAAGGAACGTCCGGTCGACATAATGGTCATTTTGGCACCCTTGGCAATACTGCCCTCGACCACACGGACCAGTGTTATAACGCCTACGTACGCGTCAAACCAAGAGTCGATAATGAGCGCCTGGGTGCGGTTGTCACGTGAACCGACCGGTGGCGGTATGCGCTCGACCAGTTGCTCAAGGAGGTCTTCAATACCGAGGCCGGTTTTGGCACTGACATGAATGGCATCATGCGCATCAAGACCGATCACCTCTTCAATTTCCTCGATCACCCGCTCAGGCTCGGCAGCCGGCAAATCGATTTTATTCAGAACCGGTAACACTTCCAGGTCTTGCTCAATCGCGGTGTAGCAGTTAGCCACACTTTGAGCCTCGACACCCTGTGACGCATCAACGACGAGCAGCGCTCCTTCACAAGCCGACAACGACCGGGACACCTCGTAGGAAAAATCTACGTGGCCTGGGGTGTCGATAAAGTTCAGGTGGTAGGTTTCACCGTTGCGCGACTTGTAGTCGAGTGAGACAGCCTGCGCTTTGATAGTGATACCACGCTCCTGCTCCAGATCCATGGAATCGAGCACTTGCGACGACATCTCACGATCAGTCAAACCGCCACATACCTGTATAAACCGATCAGCGATCGTCGACTTTCCATGGTCGATGTGCGCTATTATCGAAAAGTTACGTATGTTTTCCTGCATGTTTTAGGGTTCGGTTTGAAGTTCGGTGGCTGTACGCCCTATTCTACCGTGTTGCCGGGGCGGACGTGTAAACGATTCAGTCACGGACACCGCGCGCACTGCACCGGTATCAGGTGTTGGGTCTTTAACGGGTTGGCAAGCTCCGGCCACGAAGCACGCCGGGGTCAGCAGCGACTCGCCTATCGGTCCGCGCCGATGACTTCAACACCGTTAACTATAGACGCCCGCTTGTTGTTTGGCTGATACAGCGTATAGCGGACAGGGTTTTCGCCAAAACAACATGGCGGTTGCAACCACAGCAGGGTTATCGCCTGTGCAGAGTTACGACCCGGGCAGAGTTACGACCCGGGCAGCGTTATGTCCCGGGCAGCGTGAATAAATCGCAGAGGAGTGGTCTACAGGGTAGTCAGCTGGAAAGACAATGGATCTACAGCGTACTTAGCCCACAATAGGCTTGAGCTCCGATTGCCCAGATGGGCCAGAGTGCTCGGAGTGGCCAGAGTGCCCATGCTGCTCGTGTCGACTGTCGAGCCCCGCCTTGAGGGCTTCGAGATCCAGAAAGTGATGGCAGATCTCTGTCCCCTCTACACACAACACAGGGACCAGCGCGTTGTACTGTTGCCGAAGCGCATGCGACACACTCGGGTCCCGATCAATATCGATTGTTGAAATGCTGATTGACAGCTCCTGTGCAAATTCATGCAGCACCGCAATCATGTCTTCACAGAGATGACAACCGGGCCGCATAAATACTGTCACAGGCACTGTCTGCATTGCTGAGGATCAGCCGTAGTGCCGCTTATTCTTCAATTTTCAGCGCCAAAAAGCCCGGACCATTTTCGTCCTGCACCAACACGGCTACGGGCTTGGTAATATCGAGCTCAGCGATCACCGCATTAAACTCTTCGATGGAATCAACGGCGGCGTTGTCAACGCGCAGTAGTGCGACACCGGCTTTAATTCCGGCGATACCCGCAGGCCCTTCGTTGAGCACGTCGGTCACAAGAACACCGCCTTTATCAACGCCGAGCTGCTCGCGCATTTCGTCATCAAGCGCTGCGATTTTGATCTTGAGCGGATTATCACCGTCGGCGGCACTAATCTCCGGCCGGGCTTGTTGTGCGAGTTCGTTGCTACCGGGCAACTCGCCGATTCTGACGGTCAGTGAGACTGGCTCACCCTCACGGATAATGCTCACCTCTGCATCAGCGTTGGCGCGCACCTGACCGACCAGTGGTGGCAAACCGGACGACATTCTGACTTTTCGGCCGTTGAAGTGTGTGATGATATCGCCCACTTCGAGATCGGAGTTTGCCGCCGGGCTGTCAGGCAGAATTCTCGCCACCAAAGCACCGTGCGCAGTCTCCATGCCAAACGACTCCGCCAGCTCCCGCGTAACTTCCTGGATGACAACACCCAACCAACCACGGGAGACCACGCCGGTATCCTGCAGCTGTTCGGCAATATCAATGGCCAGGTTAATTGGGATAGCAAAGGATAAACCCATAAATCCGCCGGTACGACTGTAGATCTGTGAGTTAATGCCAACCACCTCGCCGTTGAGATTAAACAAGGGTCCGCCGGAATTGCCCGGGTTGATTGCCACGTCGGTTTGTATGAACGGCACATAGTTTTCATTGGGTAGTGAACGGCGCTTGGCGCTGACAATACCTGCCGTTACCGAGAAGTCAAAACCGAAAGGCGAGCCAATCGCCAACACCCATTCGCCAACTGCCAACGACTCTGAATCTCCGACTTTAACCACGGGAAGATCGGTTGCATCTATTTTCAGTACCGCCACGTCACTGCGTGGGTCGGTACCAATGACCTCGGCGACAAACTGACGACGGTCATTCAAACTCACCAGCACTTCATCGGCATTCTCGACCACATGGTTATTGGTTAGCACGATACCGTCTGCAGTCAAAATAAAACCCGACCCCAACGAATTGTCACGAGGCGCACCGGGGCCATTTTCAGGCAGCAGTTTACGACCGTATTCTTTCAGTAGCTCTTCGAGATCAGGATTACCCAAATCAGGGACGACATCGTCGATGGTACTCTCCGACGTGGACCGCGAGGTCGTGCTGATATTCACCACCGCCTGATAGTTATCGTTCACCAGACCGGTGAAGTCGGGTAGTTCAAGCGCGTGAACCGACTGGCTGACCAACAGCATCGACAGCAATACAGCGTAGAACTTCAGCACAGCTTTCATGGATTTATCCTCTAATGGTGCGAGATTTTGTGTCGCGGGTGACCGTATTAAGCCGTCGGCAAGTAGCCGCGGATTGTGATGCACTGGTGTCGCTCACCCCGTTCTGCCGAATAGTCGGCCAGATGTCCCGCCAAAGACCCTGATTCAGGTGCTGGCGGGAAGCTTGCCCCTTGTTTGGCGCTGTTGGCAGACAACCGTCTGAACATCAACCTCGACAAGGGTTGACATGCAATTAGTCCTCCAATGAATCCGGTCGCTGCAGCCAGTGGGGGCAACAGAGCGTTCGGGTCTGCCTGAAGGAGTGTCGCCACTGAGCTAAACACTAACACACACAGCATCATGCACACTATTGGCATTCCGTACCCGATCAACGCCAGTTGCAGCAGCACCCGATCATCAATATCGATCATCACCTGCTGCCCCTTCAATAAGCCGGTGGCAGA
>CALDUO010000133.1 GCA_937923745.1 uncultured Granulosicoccaceae bacterium | reverse complement strand
ACAACTGGGCTCAGCACAACTGGCAAACCGGTTGGCAGCGCAGGAGACCAATGAACAGGGTGCCTCCGAACCCAAAGACGCCCCGCTCTCAGTTTTTAATGCTGCGGTTAGCAACCTCAGTGCACGAAGACGAAACGAGCTGGTGGCGTGTTGTCATTCATTAGCCAAAGCCGGCTTCGCCGACACGCCTCTAGAGGTGATTAATCAGCACATTTTCGCGGCCAGACGCTGGCACCAGAGTCTGGTGGAGCTCATGCGCGACACCGAGTGCCGACGTTTCTACCCGAAGGGCCTACCCTCCGTGCAAAACCTGCACCGCCTTGCCGTTTTTCACAATAAACCAGTGAGACCACCAAAACGGTTCATTTGTTCCGTCCACGCACCTCACGCCCGCAAACGCGCACCTCACGTGTTTCGCGAAGCGTTCTCTACCTCTCAAATTATGCAGCAAAAGCTGGCCACCTTTAGCAGTACGTTCGATATCAGCGCGCTGCTCAAGGCCGATATCCCAACAACGCTTGCGCACCTGACAGACCTGCATCCTCAAGACGCGGGCTGGCTGAACCGTTTGCCGGTCAAGGCAAAGTTGGCGCGGCGAGCGCTGGCACCCTTACTTCATCACCCGGATCAGCATCCAGAGCAAGACGACACGGCCCGCTTGATCGGCATACTCGAAGAGTGCGAACGTTTTGCACACCACGCCCATTATCGGCAAATGCTGGGCGACCTCTTTACCGGTGTCACCACGCATTGGCAAAGCCTGAACCAGCAAATCGGGTTCAGCCAGAGTGTGCTGGATGTTCTCGACGATCACACAGTTGCCGGCGACGTGATTCAACACTGGAATACCGAATGTGAGGCGTTTTACCAGTTCTCGAGGGCCGCGGCGCTGGTCAGCAGACGAGTATCGAAGCTCACCAGACTCGTACATCGACTGAACCCCTCAGCGTTCGACACCGAGGTATTTGTGCCTCAAAGCGCGAGAGCCATCGAACGAATTTCTTTGTGGCGAAATATCGTGACGCAATCGGCACAAAATCACGAAATGACGCCACGAATGCTGCTCCAGACCATCAGCCCGAAAGATGTGTCGCTGGTTGAACTGACACCCTGACAAAACAATGTTTTAACTGGCCCGATTCCTGTATCCACTCAGAGCACATTTGTACAGCTCAGGGCTCTGTGGATAACACCTTCAGCAACTCCGGAAACGTCGTCCAACTGCCGCTACCGCCGGGCCGGATGGGGTCGCCGACTGCGCCTAGAACGCAAAAACCACACAGGATGCCTGAGCAGGTACCCGTGTCGCGTGACCACGACTGGCGAAATCACTCCACCGATCTCGAGCTCGGATGCGCTTGCGAGACACTGTTGCAAACGCAGCTACCGGTGTTACTCACGCCCAACGATGTCGTCTCCCCTGAACCAGCCTCCAATGACCTCACGCACAACGCCGAGACAGGCACTGCCCTTCGTGTGCCACTCAGTGCAGACACGTTGGCCGTGCGCTGTCGACAACTCAAAACCACCGGCGCGTTAATCAAAAAACAAAATGATCTGGTGTTATACCTGGTCACAGGACTATTAGAGGTTACGTTCAAAGGGCGTGATACAGAGAGCATCCCGGTTCTGATGCGCCCGGTCAGGCTTGTGTTAAACGAAGCAACGTCGGCTCTGCCAACCCATAATTCGGGCAATCGGCGCGGCCAATGGTGTATCGAGTCAACATTCGGGTGTCCGGTTTTAAACCCTGCAATCACAGCCCTTTTTTCTCAGCTAAATGCTGCGTTACCCAAACACGATTTACAGCGGTCACCGTCAGAACTCATTGCATCGGTCAGAACACTTGCAGAGGAGCACGATACGCTTGCGTTTCAGGACCGTTGCCAGCTGGGCCTCGCGACATTCGTGCTGGAGACAGACACGGTTGACGGACTCGAGCTGCCGCTGCCTATGCAGGCGAACCGCGAGCTCTTTATGCAAATTGTCGACACGGTCAACACCATCGTACCGGCATCACTGCTGAACACCGACGCCGGGTTATTACAACCTATAGCCGGACAATTGAGCGCGCTGGTCAGCACCGTGTTATCTGATCAGGGTAGCCTGAAACCCGGCATCGTCAGCACTATCCGTTCCGTGCAGACCCTACAGATCGCCACCCCGGTGAAAGCCCATACGCTGACACAGCTCGACAAGGCGCTGCCGGAATTGCTGACGACCCATGACACACTCAACTCGCTGAGCCATTCTCTGCAGGCTGCCAGCGGTGCGGCCAATGCTGCCCTTACCGACATTGTGGCTGCAGTCGGTAAAGACATTACCGTGACTGATCTGAAACAATGGCTGGCATTATCATCATTGCCGGATCTTGCGCGGCTCAGTGCACAGACTGACAGCACAGAAACACCACTGTCGCATGACCTCGCCCACGACAGCACGCTGGTGCTCTTTCAGCAGGCACTGGACCAAGCGGTGTTGTTACACGCAGAACAAGATACGCTTCAGCAACAGTTCGACTATTCTTTATTGCCTGATTTACAGGGTCTGCTTGCACTGGCAACGGAGCTCGGTGAATTTGCCGCAAGCGGTCCTGATGTCGTTGACGCCAACTATTTTGGCGCGCGCCGAAGCTTTAGCCATTTTTGTCATGACCGCTCGCTGACGACTCCCAAGCAACAGCTGGATGCGCTGAACACCCTAATTACAACCGAGCAATTCAGACAGCTGTATTGCCAAAATCAAACCTACACAAACGCATTTGGCAGCGCATTTCAGGGAGTAAACACGGAATGGGATCAGCTCAGGCAACGCATCACACTCGCACGGTCACTGCGACGGGTGCTCAAGTCGGACAGCAATATGCGCGTGTTGGTTAATCACCAGAACGCATTTTTCGACTGGTATCGTGGTGTGCTGCCGCTGTTGCGCCAGATCAATGATCTAATGGAAGCGGCTGATCACTGGGTAACATTTGATTCAGCGCTATCGCTGGCCAGCACAACGATTAAGCTGCAAGAGGCGATAGAAACGTTGCAGGCACTGCAGTGCAATCAGGCCTCTGAATACCACAGCACATCGTTGTGGCGCATGGCGCAGAGCGTGTCATTGCCCGACACCGAGCAGCACGACATGCACGTCGAACACGCACTGTTGGCGTTACAAACCCTGGCAAGTGATGCCGCTGGCGACGATGTAGCCAGTATGGGTGAGGTGCTGGCCACACTCGATTGGCTCACCACCGCATCACAAGACACAGCCACCTAACGCTCCCTGATCAGTCGCTGTTACTGCCCGCGTGCAGCGTCACGCGCCACTGCTTTGCTTCGGCTCCGACCACAGCACTGCCGGCACGGTAGCGTATGATGCTGCTTCCCGCTTGCGCTGATGCAACACCATTGTTCATGTATTCGCAACTGTATATTCTGATTGTGACGGTTGGTATATCACACACTCCCCCCATGCTATAGAACAGCCAACGCCACAGCGTTATTTTTTACGTTAAAGACCTGACATACAATGACACCAAACACCCTTTTGCATATCAACAGCAGCATGCGCACAGCTGACTCCGTCTCACGACAATTGTCTGATGAACTGGTACAAGCACTGACAGAGCGGCATAACGATTTGTCGGTCATTAAACGTGATCTGCTTAATCCGTTACCCCAGGTCGATGAAGCCTGGATTACTGCCAACTTTACCGATGCAGCGGAACGCAGCGACGCGCAAAAAGAGACACTGCGGTTGTCCGACACACTGGTCAACGAACTTCAGCGTGCAGACCTGATCGTGCTTGGCGTACCCATGTATAACTTCTCGATACCGGCAGCTCTGAAAGCGTGGGTCGATCTTATCTGTCGCGCACGGGTCACCTTTCAATACACCGATACCGGTCCGGTCGGTTTGTTAAAAGATAAACGTGCCATTGTTGTGATGACGTCCGGAGGCGTACCGAAAGACAGCCCGGTTGATTTTGCGAGCCCGTTGATAACACAGATATTTCACTTTATCGGCATTGAGGATGTGACATTCGTTAATGCCAGTCATTTGGCAACCGACGCCGATGCGGTTATTACCGATGCCAAACAATCCATAACACGATTGGTCCAAGGCCTCACTTAGCCGCGGCAAGCGTTCAGGCAAACAGCAATTAAACAACCGGCAATCAGGCAACCGGAATAAAACAGCCAGAGTCAAACACGCAGAGCCAGATGTGTTCAGATAACATAAACTGTCACGGAGTTAGCCATGTTGCAGGCACTGTATCAACAGTTACGACTTCTACCGTCAACAGCGCCATTGCCAGCACTTTTTATCGGGCATGGCAGCCCGATGAATGCTATCACCCGAAATACCTATACCGAGAGTTGGGCGAACCTTGGTAGAGCGTTGCCGCGCCCGGCTGCCATTTTATGTATCTCTGCGCACTGGATGACTGATGGCCACACCGCTGTACTGACTGCCCTGAAACCAAAGACCATTCATGATTTTTACGGTTTCCCGCCAGCACTCAACGAAAAACAGTACCCGGCACCCGGCGCACCAGATAAGGCGGTGCAAACACAACAGATGGTCAAGTCACCGGAGATACGGGCATCTGATGACTGGGGGTTTGATCACGGCACCTGGTCGATTCTGTGTTCGATGTACCCGGATGCATCAGTTCCCGTGTATCAGTTGAGTATTGATATGCAGAAAAACGCTGCAGAACATTTGGCATTGGCCAAACAGCTCAAACCACTGCGAGAGCAAGGTGTGCTGATTGTGGGCAGCGGTAACATTGTGCACAACCTTGGCAAAATGCACGGTGATGAAAACGCCGAACCGTTTGACTGGACGCAGAGCTTTGACCGTAACGTCAAAACGGCCCTGAACCACAATGACTCAACGGGCCTGCTGGTCAACGAGCACGATTCACTGACGCAGCTGGCGCACCCAACGCTAGATCACTACTACCCACTGCTCTATACCCAAGGTGTTCGTGACAACAACGACGAGCTATTTCACTTTAACGAGACGTTTATGGCACGCGCAATATCCATGCGCTCGGTAGTGATTACCCGTTAATCAACTGCAACACGCGCATTTTCAAACATGCGCAACCATGGGCCGCGCTCACCCCACAGTGGCGGGGCCCATGAGTTTGTCACGGTTCTGAATACACGTTCGGGATGCGGCATCATAATGGTAAATCTGCCATCGTCGGTGGTCAGGCCCGTGACACCAGCTGTGGAGCCATTTGGGTTATGCGGATACGACTCGGTCAGGTTGCCGTAGTTATCGACATAGCCCAAACACACATTCGCCTGCTCGATCTGCGCTTCGTCTTCAAACAATGCCCGCCCCTCCCCATGCGCAATCGCCACCGGCAAACGCGACCCTGCCATGTCGGTCAGGAACACAGAACGACTCTTGAAGATCTCAACCGTCGCCACCCGCCCTTCGAACTGCTCGGATCGGTTACGCAAAAATACCGGCCAATGCAGACTGCCGGGGATGAGGTCTTTTAATTGCGACATCATCTGACAACCGTTACAAACGCCCAACCCAAACACATCACTGCGCTCGAAAAAACCGGCAAAATCATCAAATGCACGATCGTTGTACCGAATAGAACGCGCCCATCCACCACCGGCACCAAGCACATCGCCGTAAGAGAACCCGCCACAGGCCGCAAGGCCAGTGAAGTTCTGTAACGATTGCCGACCGTTGATGATATCGCTCATGTGAACATCAACCGATTCAAAACCTGCCGCATGAAATGCCGCCGCCATTTCAATATGACCGTTGACGCCCTGCTCACGCAGGATGGCAACGCGTGGCTTGGCTTTTAATAACGCCACAGGCGTGAGTGTTGATTGCGGATCAAACGTGAGCAGCGGTGATATACCCGGATCATCGTCGTCAGTGATCGTTGCCAGTTCCTGCTCGGCACAATCGGGGTTATCACGCAGACGCTGCATGTGATAACTGGTTTGCCACCACTGCTGTTTCAGTGCGGCCAATGTCGCGTGATACACCACCTCATCCATGCGCGAAATCATCACTGTTTTATCATCGGCCAAGGTACCTATGGTATGGCAAATGTCCTGTAACCCGTGCTCATCCAGCGTTTGCATCACAGAAGCATACTGACCGGATCGTATTTGTATCACCGCACCCAGCTCTTCACTGAACAGCACCGCCAAATCATCACCCGGCAAACTGTGCAACTGCACATGCAACCCGGTGTTACCGGCAAAACCCATTTCACACAGCGTTGTAAACAACCCGCCGTCCGAGCGATCGTGATAAGCGAGCACTTGTTGTTTAGCCAACAGTGATTGCATGGCGCCGACAAACGACTTAAGTTGTGCCGCATCATCAACATCGGGCGAGGTATCGCCCACCTGTCCAAACACCTGTGCCAGTGCCGACCCGCCAAGGCGGTTTTTGGCACCACCGAGGTCAATCAGTATCAGTTCGGTGTCACCACAATCGGTACGCAACTGTGGGGTAACAGTGAGCCGGATATCTTTGACTGACGTGAAGGCTGTGACGATCAGCGACAACGGGGCCGTAACCTCATGATGCCCTGCTTTGTCCTGCCACACGGTTTTCATTGACAATGAGTCTTTACCCACCGGTATGGCAATACCCAACGCTGGCGCAAGCTCTAACCCTACCGCTTTGACGGTGTCGAACAACGCGGCCTCTTCACCGGGATGCCCGGCTGCCGCCATCCAGTTAGCCGACAGGCTTACCTGACCGATATCGCCAAAAAAACTTGCGCACAGGTTGGTCAGTGATTCACCGATTGCGAGCCGACCAGACGCTGCCGGGTTGACCAATGCCACTGGCGTGCGCTCACCCATCGCCATCGCCTCACCGGAAAAGCCCACATAGTCAGCTGCCGTTACTGCAACATCTGACACTGGCATTTGCCACGGACCCACGAGCTGATCACGCACCACCTGGCCGGTAATACTGCGATCCCCGATGGTAACCAGAAAATTCTTCGCCGCCACAGACGGTAAAGACAACACCCGCTCAGCCGCCTCCTCCAGCGTAACCTGAGAAAGGTCGAGCGGTTTGGCACCAAACTGCCGCGATGTCACCGTACGTTCCATTTTCGGCGGCTTGCCAAGCAGCACATCCATTGGCATATCGACGGTTTGGTTATTCAGTTGCGGGTCGTTAACGACGAGCTGGCGCTCTTCGGTCGTGTGTCCGACCACAGCATAAATGCAGCGTTCGCGCTCGCAAATTGTGATAAACGTATCGAGCTTGTCAGCATCCACTGCCAACACATAACGCTCCTGCGCCTCGTTACTCCAAATTTCCATTGGCGACAAACCCGGCTCGTCGGACGGGATAGCGCGTAAATCAAAGATGGCACCGCGTCCGGCATCATTAACCAGCTCCGGCAAAGCATTGGACAAGCCGCCGGCACCAACGTCATGCATCGACAGCACCGGACTCTCGTCACCCATCGCAATACACCGATCAATTACTTCCTGACACCGACGCTGCATTTCGGGGTTGCCACGCTGGACCGACGCAAAATCAAGTGCCTCGTCACTGCTGCCACTGGCCATCGATGACGCCGCACCACCACCCAGACCAATCAACATGGCAGGCCCGCCGATCACCACGACAGCAGCACCTACCGGTACCGGTTTTTTCTGAATATTGCACGGCCGAATATTGCCCAGACCTCCAGCGATCATGATGGGCTTGTGATAACCGCGCAGCTCCTGGCCATCGGCAAAATCAACGGTCGCCAGATAAGTGCGAAAGTAACCGGTCAGGTTGGGTCGGCCGAATTCGTTGTTAAAGGCTGCAGCACCTATCGGTCCCTCGAGCATGATGTCGCGGGCGTGGGCAATACGGCCGGGCTTGCCGGGTTTGAGTTCCCACGGCTGTTCGAAGTCCGGAATTTCAAGATCGGAGACCGAAAAACCGCACAACCCGGCTTTGGGCTTGGAGCCATTGCCGGTCGCCCCCTCGTCCCGAATCTCCCCTCCCGAACCGGTGGCTGCGCCCGGAAACGGTGATATGGCGGTCGGGTGATTATGCGTTTCGACTTTTATTTGGATGGGAATGGCTTCGTTGTGTTCACTGTAGACAGCGTCATCGCCAAACGGCAAAAACCGCCAGCCGGTGTGACCGGTGATCACCGCCGCGTTGTCACTGTAGGCCGACAACACGGTGTCGGGTGACTCGCGGTGCGTGTTACGGATCATCGCAAACAGCGACTGTGATTTCGGGTCGCCGTCGATGGTCCATGACGCATTAAAAATCTTGTGTCGACAGTGCTCGGAATTGGCCTGCGCAAACATCATCAGTTCGGCATCGGTCGGGTTTCGCTCCAGATGCCGAAAGTTTTTAACCAAATACTCGATTTCATCGGGTGACAGTGCCAGACCGAGCGAATCGTTTGCACTGTTGAGCGAAGCGACACCACCACCAAGCACATCAACTGTTGCCAGTGCCCCTGCAGATTCTGCTACAAACAACACGTCACACGCAGCCACCGATGGCAACACCATCTCTGTCATGCGATCGTGGACCAACGCGTTGATGGTCTGTACATCGGCTTCACCGAGCACCTCGGTCGCATCTACCAGATAAACGACGACCCGCTCAACACGCTGGACTGCGTTCAGACCACAGTTGTGCAGAATGTTGGTGGCCTTCGACGACCAGGGAGAAATAGTGCCAGCGCGGGGTGCGACGACGAGGCGTAGCTGTGTATCACCGAGCGCCGCATCGTCGTGAGGACCCGCGGAAGGACGCAAGGCCAGCGACAGCCCGGATGGCATAGACGCCTCAGTTGAGCTCGGTGATTGGGGTGATTCGGAGTCTGCGGACTCAGCCGATGCAGAAGCGATAGCCGAAACCGCGGCCAATGGCGGTGCATCAACCGTCGCCAAAAGCTCCCGAAGGCGCTGGCTGTCGGCACTGGACAGGGGAGCCGCGTGATCTACCAGATGGACAAAATGTGCCGATACGCTTGTGACAGCGGGCACCGGAGCTTGAATAGACTGTAACAGGCGTTGTTGACGAAAACGCGAGAGCGCGAGCGATCCGGGGAGCGGCAGCATGGTATTGAAAAGTCGGAAAGCGCCACATTATAAAGAAAAAAAGGCAGCCCGACTACGCACACACCGGTTGTATTCCACACCCGACGGCCCCATACTTGCGGTGTCGGTGAAGGCTAAACGCCAACAACGACCGTAACCGGTAATAACGGTAACAAGCAACAACACAAAGGTTACATCCCAGGGGGCGACATGGCTTCGACGGGAGTGATGAAACCGGAGGTGCATGCCGAGGCTCAGATTACCTCGTAAATCCAGCTGATAACTTATAGTTGCCAACGATGACAACTACGCAATGGCTGCATAATTAGACTTTAACCTCTAGTTATTCAGTTCTACCCCGTGTCTGTTTTGCCTGTGACTCGGACCGGGGGCAATAGCCGCAGGATCGCCTGAAGGGTCTCCCTTACACCGGATGGCTAAACCAATAATGGGATCGCTTCTCTTCAGCTTGTTCGTTGGCGGTTGAGCGGCTAAAGCCAATAACGAAACTAAGCATGTAGTACCAATGGCGGAGTGCTTTCGGACGGGGGTTCAATTCCCCCCGCCTCCACCAATAAAATCAATGAGTTAACTACCCCGCGGGGCGTTTGTGGGGCATCCATGAGGCACCCATGGGGCAAACTCGATGATTATCCACAGCCGCAGAACGCTTTGCGGCTGCTGGATTACCAAGCCATT
>CALDUO010000132.1 GCA_937923745.1 uncultured Granulosicoccaceae bacterium | reverse complement strand
TGGCGCTGGTGGAGAAATACTGGTGATAAAGTCACTGGAATTGTCAGAGGCAGCAACCGTCGCGCCGATGCACTACACCATTATTATTTGGGCAACATTTTATGGCTATGTGGTATTCGGACAATTACCGGACGGATGGACATTACTCGGCACTACGATCATCGTGATGGCAGGGCTCTACACACTGCGACGTGCCGCCAGTGTCAGCTGAATAACAAGTTGGCACGCAGGTCATCTCAACATGTGAGCGGGGATAGCCGAGCAGCGCAGAACCCTTGGTGGTAGCAATGCACAGGGTGGTAGCAATGCACAGGGTGGTAGCAGTGCACAGGATTAATTCACAGGGTTAGGTTTAGACAGCCTCTGCATGGCATCACACGGCCCCCCCTCGGCCACAATCCCCGGGCACAACCGCCAGGCACAACCCCGGAACATAACCGCCAGACTATAACAACCGGTACCGTTTCAAGTTGCTAAATCAGCGCCTGTTCCAATCGATGCAGCACTTCCATCGCCGGTAACACTTGCCGAAATGATCCATTCGGCTCGCGACCTTCGGTTATTGCACTGATAAATTCTCGATCAATAAGTTCTATACCGTTGTTCGACACAGCAACACCAGACAGGTCAATCGGATTTTCCCGACCATCCACCAAGTCATCGTATCGGGCGATATACGTGCCGTTGTCGCATATATACCTAAAGAAAGTGCCCAGCGGCCCGTCGTTGTTAAAAGACAGGCTCAATGTGCACAACTTACCGCTTGGTGTCTTGAGCCCAATGGTCATGTCCATCGCGATACCCAGCTCGTCATGAACAGGACCCTGCAGAGCAAAAACCTCAGACGGTATTTCACCGGTCTGGTACATAAAGAGATCAACAGTGTGGCAGGCATGATGCCATAACAGGTGATCAGTCCAACTGCGCGGATTGCCCATTGCGTTTGTATTGGTGCGCCGGAAAAAATAAGTCTGCACGTCCATTTGCTGGATGCTGAGCTCACCTGACTGGATGCGCTGGTGCATATACTGATGCGACGGATTAAACCGACGAACATGCCCAGCCATACCGATGAGTCCGGTGGATGCCTGCCTGTCAACCAATCGCCTCGCATCATCAAGTGAATCTGACATCGGTATTTCACACAAAACATGTTTGCCTGCATCAAGGCATTGTAGTGTCTGCGCCGCGTGTAACTGCGTGGGTGTCGATAAAATAACGGCATCAACATCCTTTCTTGTCAGTGTTTCATTCAGATCAGTGGTTGCGTGTCCTATGCCGCGTTGCGCTGCGAAAGCCTCGATAGATTCACGGGTTCTGCCCACCACTGAGGTGACGCTGACACCGTCTATCTGCGCCAACGCATCCAGGTGTTTCATGCCAAACGCACCTGCTGCCCCTGCGACCGCAATGTTAATCATTCAAGGTTTCCTCATAACAGACCAGACCCGCTGCTGTATTCGACATGGGTACATGATAAAAGCGATACCGCTCAGCGGGTGCTTTTAACGCACCGCGCATCATTAACCACATGATGAGCTCAATACCCTCGGAACCTGCATCGCGAATGTATTCAAGATGAGACAGACGCGTGAGCACGTCAGGTGAGTCACAAAGATTGTCGAGAAAATAGGTATCGAAGTCACGATTGATCAAGCCGGCACGCTCGCCCTGCAACTGATGACTCATACCACCGGTGCCGAACACAACCACACGCAAATCGTCAGGGTACGAAGCCACTGCACGCCTTAATGCCTGACCCAGCTTAAAACAGCGATTACCCGTGGGCTGTGGATACTTTATAACATTCACGCACAATGGTACGACCCGCACCGGCCATGCTGCCGGTTTGTCATACATAACTGTTAGCGGAACCGTCAGACCATGATCGACAGTCATTTCGTTGGCCAGCGCCATATCAAATTCGTCCAGCACCAGACACTCGAGTATATGGGCCGACAGCTCGGCATGGCCCTCTACGATTGGGACAGGCCGAGGCCCATAGCCCTCATCGTGCGGTTCGTAATCGTCGGCGACACCCAATACAAACGTATTGACCAATTCAACTGAAAACGCAGAGGCATGATCGTTGTAGACCAATATAACCACATCAGGGTTTAGGGTTTTTATCCAGTCGCGCGCTGGTCCGTATCCGTCAAACAGCGGCTTGAAATAAGCATCGTTTTCCATACCGCGATCAGCAGCGGCACCAATAGCCGGAATATGCGAGCAACCAACACCTCCTACAATACGCGCCATGATTATCGCGTCTCCTGTTGTCGTTTACTCGTATTACCCTGAACCTTACGACCTCCATCGAGCATCATCTGGCGAAATTCATCGACAGTCATCTGGCTCATTAATCCGCCGACATGCTGCATGGTCAGTCCGTCGAACACCGCCAGCTTAAATGTGTAGTAGATATTGCCACCCAGCTGCAACATTCCCAGCCAATCACGGTTATCAACCGCTGCGCGCTGCTCGGCGGTCATCGGGAACTGTTCGAGGTAGGCCTCCGGATCCTCGCGAAAGCGCGCCCGATTATCCGCGTTGTCGAGTGTTTTACAAAACCGGTTGAGCTGATAACCGTCGCGGCACCGTTGCGTGGTGAACACGTAGGTGCCCGGTATGTCTTCCAGCGCATCATGGGTTTCAGACGGTTTACCGCTCATCACACTGCTCTCACTGTCGTCACGTGGTTATCATGGACTGTCATTCTAAATTGTATACATATATCACTTATTCAGGGCAATATTTACCTGTATTTCGCTCTTTTTGCTTATACTGTATACATGAATACCACGACCGCAGAGCCCAATTCGTCATCGCAGGCGGACAGAACACTCCGAACACTGCGCAGTCGTATTGTGGCGGGACAATTTCCTGCTGCGACACGGCTGGGCGAAGTGGCGCTGGCCCGGTCGCTGGGGGTCTCACGTACGCCGCTGCGATCAGCACTATTGCAACTGGCGCAAGAGGGCTTACTGGAGCGCACCGGTAGCAGTTACACCGTGCGGGCCTTCTCCTTTCACGATGCATTAGTGGCGATAGAGTTACGCGGTGTTATTGAAGGCACTGCCGCCAGAATGGCTGCCGAACAACAGCGGAACCCAGACTCACTGATACCCATCAAAAACACCGTCACTAAGATCGATCACATCATCGCCACTGACACCATTAATCACTACGGTGCACTCAATGATCAGTTTCACCAACAGCTCGCAGCGTTATCCGGCAGCTCGCTGATCGAGAGCGAAGTAATGCGTGCCAGCCGGCTACCGTTTGCCGCGCCCAGTGCTTTTTCCTCCAGTGACGATGACACCCAGCGATTCAAAACCTCACTGATCATCGGGCAGCAGCATCACCACGCGCTGGTCGACGCTATCGAAAAACACTGTGGCAGCCGTGCCGAGCACTTGGCGAGAGAGCACGCCTGTTTAGCAATCACCAATATCGAAGTGGCCTTCCGCGAACGTGAACAACAGCAATATTCAACGCCATTGTTGGCGTTGATTACAGAACAAAATACGCCTTAGTCGATGATAATTCGCCGATAGCAATGACTACCCAAAGAAGAGTACAGGTGGCAATTATCGGCGGCGGACCGTCCGGGTTATTGCTGGGGCAACTGCTGCACACCATCGGTGTTGACGCTATCGTACTCGAACGCAAAACACGGGACTATGTGCTGAGCCGTATCCGCGCAGGTGTTTTGGAACAGGGACTGGTCACGTTAATGGAAGAGGCCGGTACGGCAGACCGACTGCATCGGGAGGGTATTACGCATGATGGCACCGTGATCAGTTATGGCAATACACAAATTGCAATACCGTTTACCAAGCATGTCGCCAAGCCTGTCACCGTGTACGGCCAGACCGAACTGACGCGCGACCTGTACGACGCACGTGAGCACACTGGCGCCACGACCCTGTTTAACGTCACTAATGTAACGCTCAGCGATATCACCGATGATTCGCCTTACGTCGAGTGCGAGGCTAATGGTGTGCGCCATCGTATCGACTGCGATTTTATTGCCGGGTGTGATGGCTTCCACGGTGTCAGCCGTCAGCATATTCCAGCGGCCTGTCGTCAAGAGTTTGAAAAAGTGTACCCATTCGGATGGCTGGGGATTTTATCGGAAACACCACCGGTTCATGATGAACTTATCTACGCCAATTCCGATGACGGGTTTGCACTTTGCTCGATGCGTGGTGCTCACCTGAGTCGTTACTACGTACAGGTTGCAGCCACAGAGTCGGTGGACCAATGGGATGACAACGCATTCTGGAGCGCACTCCGTCGACGCATCCCTGAACAATTTGCAGATACGTTGGTCACCGGGCCCTCCATTGAAAAATCGATTGCGCCGTTACGCTCTTTTGTCTGCGAACCCATGCAGTGGGGCAAGTTGTTTTTATGCGGTGATGCCGCTCACATTGTGCCACCAACCGGTGCCAAGGGGCTTAATACCGCGGCCTCTGATGTGCGTTATTTATTTGATGCGCTCAAGACTCACTACGTTAACCGGGACAGCGAAGCACTTCGCAACTACTCACAAACTGCGCTGGCACGCGTTTGGAAAGTCGAGCGGTTCAGCCACTGGATGACATCCTTGCTGCACCGCTTTCCGGAGCAGACCGACTTCGACCTGAAAATACAGCAGGCAGAGCTGTCGTTTCTGGCCGAAAACCAATCCGCTCAGGCCAGTCTTGCGATTAACTATGTCGGACTGCCCTACTAAGGGCCCCTGGCCCGCTGCACGTGTACTATTTACACCCGGCAACAACCCCCCATTTGGTAAGCTGGAGCACTACACATGTATGTGCGCTGGTTGCTCATGAAGGCGTTGGTGGTTGAAGACGACAGCAACACCAGATATGCGCTGAGCCGGATAGTAGGGAGTGCGGGCTACACGGTGGTATCGGCGGCGACAGGCCTTGATGCGTTGAGCCTCGCCAATCATCACCCAATAGACCTGCTGGTCACCGATTGGGACCTCGGCAGTGGCCTGACCGGCCTTGATGTTGCGAGCTACCTCAAAGCGCACTGCGCGACCGTTCCGGTCATTTTTATCACTGGCAAATCAACCGACTGCCTGACTGCGCTCACCAAGACGTTCTCTGACAGCTATATTTTGGCTAAACCTGTTTCAGCCTTTGACCTGCGGTTTACTATCAGACAGGCTGAGCAGTAGTACCGCATTACAAAAACGGCAATGCTGACGCGCAGAGTCGCTTACGAATAGGCGTGCAGACGGTTGTACAGTGTTTTTAGACTGATGCCGAGCGTCTTGGCAGTCATGGCTTTATTGCCACCGCAACTCTGCAGTGTCGCAAACAGTAATTCTTTCTCAATTTGCCAAAACGATTTGCCAACCAGCGCAGTCACCAACGTCTCTTCACTGGCCTGGGATATGGCATTTGAGACCGCTTGCTCGTCGTGTTCTTGCTTGGCGACAGATCGGGCAATGGTGGCTCTGAGCTCAGACAGAGACACAGGTTTTACCAAATAATCGTCAACATCGGCCCGCAAACTTTCCACCGCAGCGTCCTGACTTTGATTACCGGTGATGACAACAAATCGGGTGTGCGGCTGCGCCCGCGCCTCCAGCATAAATTCAAGGCCGTTTCCGTCAGGCAACCCGAGATCCAGCAGCACAACATCCGGCACACACTCGGTCATCAGGGTCCTGGCGGTACTTAACGAATGTGCCACGGCTGTGGTAAAGCCAAGGGCCTCAACCGCGCGGGACAGCGCTGTGCTGACTTGGGTATCGTCTTCGACGATCAGTATATGACGACGCGCTTTGCTGTCAGACGTTGCCTGGCTTTTCGGGTTGAGCTGAGGTGCGTGAGTGTTACAGGGCGTTTTGTCTAACGCCTGCATCTGACCTGCCAGGCTGGTCGTCTGTCGCGCCAGAGGCTCAGCTAAACCTGTTTTACCCGTTGTGTTTTTGAATGTTGTATTCATGGATTCACTTCTGCTGCGGTTGGGTTCAGGAATACTTAACACGGAATACCTAACACCGAACCTTCAACCAAAACCGCTTTGTCCAGCCTACGCGGTCTGAGCCTATGCTTCGGGTTATCACGGTCGGTTGCCACATACGACAAGTCTGGTATACAGGCGTAGTGTACGGGTTTGGCATTCAAGCTATGTCAACGCCCAAGCGGGTTAAGCGCACTGGTGGCTTAAACGCTCTGGTGACTGAAACGCTCTGGCGGTTTAAAGCTCAGGCGGCCCGATGCACTACAACGTCTGCGTTTGTGGAAAATAGAGTCTCACCGAAGTGCCCTCTCCTACCGCCGATTCCAGCTCTATATTACCACCTAACTCGCGCATTGCCTCGGAAACCAGGTAAAGACCCAGCCCATAACCGGAAACATCCCCCATATCTTCATCAGATGTATGCGCTCTGACACGAAATTTAAAGACGTCATCCTGCATCTCTGGCGCTATTCCCACACCGTTATCCTCAACAATGACGCCGAGAAATCCAGACTTTGCATTTGGACAGGCAGATACCTTTACGCTATTTTTAAGCTTCTGCGGATCGCTGTATTTGATGGCATTGGTAAGCACGTTGGTAAACACCAGTTTTAATTTACCCGTCTCTATCATCGAAAAACCGAGGTCATCGTCTATTGTTATATCGACCGTCTTGTCTCCTGCCGAAGTATCCAGTTGCGACACAATATCCCGCAACACTGCGCTGATATCAACCTCCTGTTGCACGGGATTATCATGCGTTGGCAGCGGTGCATTTTGTGTAAGCTTCTCGACGTTTTGCAGCATTAACGATGACTGCTGAACAGAACTCTGCACCCTTAAAAGATCTTGTGTATCCGCATCTGTCGGGTCTTTATTTTCGAGAATTAATTCAAGATTTAACAGTGCTGCCTGCAACGGTGTTTTGAGTTCATGGCTGACAAATTTGTTAAAAGAGGCTATTTTTTCAGTCTGTTCGTGAATGGTTCCCATATAGAGCTCAACAAACGTGTCGACCGTGGCCTGCAAAATAGCATTCACAATTCTGGCGACCGATGCCATGCATCGCATGATCGTCCCGTGCGACACATCACCGGTATAGTGCTCGGTGTGTTCCACCATATAGGCTTCGAGTACCTCTGCCAAAAGATCGTACTCGCGCAGTAACTGGTTGACTGTTGCTTTCTGCTGATGTCGTAGCTGCCCCAAATTACGGGCAGTTCGCTCAATGAGAGAGTTGGACATAGCATGCCCCGACAACGACTGCTCAAGCACACCTGCTATTTCATCAATTAACGATGGTATGTGATCAAGATAGTGTTCTGTCGGAAACACATCTCGCGTCTCTTCGAGCACGACGTCTTCGAGTTTTTTTAACCACTGGTCAGCGATAGCAATGCTGTTGGCCCGAAGCCCTTCAGCCATATACTGTCGATAAAGTTTACGGTTATCCACTGCTTTTCTCACTTTTCGGGATGTCGCCAGGCACTGCTTTGCGGTCAACCCACAACCCGTCGGTCACTCGCACTGTAAATTTTACAATTATATCAAAGCCCGCTCTTTTCGATGAACCAATGACCTATTTTCTCGTCATTTCGTGAATAAAATTTGCCTGTCACCACGTCCCAAGCAAAAACACTAGCCGGAAACACTAACCGGAAACGTCTACCAGGATCGTCTACCAGATTGGTCTACCAGAGAAACTATCCAGAGAAACTATCCAGAGAAATAATCCAGAGAAACCAACGCAGTCCTGATCCGAATCGTAGCCGGCGTCGTAAGCTCGTTCCGGGATACCAGAAACCGACCCGGTCCTGGTCGAAATATCTGCCCTTGTCGTTTAGCACTGGGTCCAGTTTTCAATTCGGGTGATGACACAGGCGCCCGGCACAACATCAACATCTGGCGAGACTACCACTGTCAGTAGCTCATCGAAGGCCGGTAGTATCTGATTGATCTTGGCGTTGACCTCGCCCCGATCCGCCTGTTGCAAGTCGCTCTGCAGGGCAGGAATGTTATTAACACCCTCGTAGAGCTCCCCCTGCATAACCAACCACGCAACCGACTCTGGCTTCTGAAACTCTTCGGTTAACCGGCGCTGATAAAAGCGGCGGGCGATCGGAAACTCTACACGGCCAATGCCGTTGTTACGGAATTCTTCGTAGGTATCTCTTACGCCTGTGAGCGCTTGCGCCACCTTTGCGGTTTCGACCTCACCGCTAATCTCAATCAGCTCATACCCTCTGGGTAATTGCAGCCGGTTAGCTGAGAAGCCGTACGCTGCACGCAGGCCGGTCCGTACCGTTTTGAAGAGCCGGGATTGCTTGCCCAACCCAAGGACACCAATACCCAGATTGGTCGCAACGGTAGACTCACCAGCACGTTTGTTCAGATTGCCGACGAGAAGAACCATCGAAAGTGCTGCATCAGGTTGATGCAGCACAATTGTTTTACCCGGCACCTTAGGCCCTTCAAAAGCGATAGGAGGGGTGGGTGTCCCTTTTGGCATATCACGAAGTACCGTATCAATGTGCGCTGACAGCATTTGCGGTGATGCGCCGCCAGCAGCAGTGATAACAATATCTCCCAGGGTCATTGACTGTTGATGCCATTTTTTTACATCATTGAGATCAATAGCCTCGATACCACTGACAGGCTTTTGCGACCAGAACCGGTTGTACGGATGATCACCCAATACAACGTCCCGTACCAATAACCACGCCTGACCATCCACGCGCTGCCGCCACTCGTCTCTTTCATCCAGAAAAAGCTTTTTTTGACGTTTAAACCATCGTTCTTCCATGTTCGGGGATACCAGCACCTGATTGGCAATGATGGCAGCTCTGCCCATGTGCTCCTCCGGGGAGACGACAAAACCGGTGATTTCGCGAGGCTGAACCCATAGCTGTGCACCGGCATCAAGATCTTCAAAATCAGCAAATATATCGTCGGGTGCACGACCACCTGCACCACCGTTTTGCATCAAGTCCACTGCCAGCTGAGCTGTGTTTTCATGCATCAATGCAGCATCCGGCAGGTCGGTTTTCCACGTAATGCTAACCGCGGTTCGCGCGGCCTTTGGCATCGGAAAATAGACATAGTCGTGACCGTCAGCTGTCGTATATCGCTGCAGTTTGGTATCAGTTTCGGGACCGGATAGCGTCGCGCAGCCGCTCATCATTAAACAGACAACCGCCAAAACACTTGGCGATATCATGGCAGGTAAGCCAGTGCGTTTCATGGTCATATTGATGTGCTCTTATGTTAGATGATGATTTACGCTATTCGCAAGGTGACGGAGCGGCGACACAATCGTCTTTTATGAATGTTGTCGGCACTGATTGGCCACCTGCTATTTACCAGAAGTCACCAGTGCGTCAACCACACGATGGCGCTTCGCCAGCGCCAACAGCAGGCTGTCTATTGACGCTTTGTTCACACGTTCAAGCCGCCGCAGATGCTCCTCGGGTGATACCACCGGAACATTCAATGACAGGTGTAGCATCAACCGCCGCAGCGTCTCATCTGCATCACCCGACTGGCGGCGGGCAGTTTGCAGCAAGCGCTTGCGTACACGCTCAATCGTTCTAAGTGGCATGCCCTGAGCCGACAAGTCGGTCAAAAACGCCGAAAATCGTTGGCTGACCGTATCGAGTGGAATGTTGTCGTCTGCCCGGGCTACCAGCATAAATTCAACCTGCTGTTTGAGCAGCGAGTACATACTGATGTCGTACTGGGCAATGATGAATTCGTCAAGGCGAAGCGGTTTGGCGATACTGCCCGGCAGATTACTGTTAAATATTGCTTCGACAAACAACTGCGTGTACACATCGTCCAGCGCATCACCCGTGCCCTCCCACTCTGACAATGACACCCGAACCAACGTGTCGCCGGTGATGAATCGGCTGGTGAATGCCAAGCGAGCATCCAGTGGCGTATCGATTCGTTCATTCCGCCAGGTCTGCGCATTTTTGACAGACTGAGCACGTGCTGCGTCACTCATTGGAAAGTACTGATTACTGAGTTGTTGCACTTGCTTTTGTTTAATGTCACCAGCCACCACCAATAAGGCATTTTTGGCATGATAGTGCTGCTGATAAAACGCATTGACTTCATCCAGGCTCATCGCACGTATCGACTCAGGCGTTCCGATAACTCGTCTTGCAACCGGATGATTGTCGTACAACTGTTGACGGCTTTCTGTAATGGCAGACCATAACGGATTTTGGGCCACCCGAAAATCATACTCACGCGCAATCACATTACGCTCGTCCAGCATGAAACTTCTCTGCAGTGTTGGTGCGGTAAGCAGACGGCTCGCAAAGTCAAACATGGCCGGCACATCTTCCGGTTCGCCCCTATTGTAGTAATGCGTCAGAATGCCATTCACCCAAGCGTTACCGTCTCGGGCATGGCTTATTTCCCCCGCCGACAGCCCGTCGGCGTGCCAGAACATCAGATGCTCTACATAATGTGATAACCCCTCTGACCCGGTCACATCGACCTCACCCGCCAAAATCACCAACGCCACAGTCACGACGCTGGCATCAGGATCATACAGGTGATACACACGCGCCAAATCAGTCTCGGTGGGTATTTGCTCCAGCGTTTGTACCGACGCTTGCGCCGCTATCGTTTGTGACCATAAGGCTGTTACGAACAGCAGAAAACCCACTGTGATCACAGGCGTGCTGATTCGATTGATGACTTTGGTAATGGCCAGGCTGACTACGAGGGCAATTGTGGCAGCCCTTTGTCTCGGAGGTGTGTACGTTATCCGTTGGATTAAAAACATAGAGCGGCTATCCGGTAACAGGCCTGCCGATCAGCTGATCGGCCCGACGGTCAGTATACGACAGCGCGTGACCCCTTTGTGTCACCTGATTGCACAGGAAGTAGCATTAACACGAACTGGTATGTTAGCGCTCTGCCAAAATCCAGGAAAAGATCAGGGATCTGGAGTCAGGGATCAGGGGTCAGGGATCTGGGAAAAACCCGGGAATCAGGGTGCGCTTGAATCGGGATGCGTTAAAATCTGAAAAATTCAGAGATGGGGATAAGTCAGGCTACTGCAATCTCGGTGCGGCGTGAACGACGCCCGGCATAAATGACAGCCATCACACCAATAGCCCCAAGGCAATTGACCATCAAACTCAATGGTATAAAGCTCGCAAGGCCCGCTAGCGGCAATACGGCATAGGCCCACCAATGCAATGGCGCTTCCGCGTAGTTTTGTATAATTGCGTTAACTGCATAAATACCAAACAACGCAAAGAACCCAATTTGTAATATCTCAGCGGGACTGCCATGCACCAATGGCGTATACGCAAACAGCAACGGAACTATGTAGAGTCCTTTTGCGATTTTCCATGACTCAACCCCTGTCGCCATCGGTCTTGACCCGGCGATACCGGCAGCAGTAAAAGCCGCCAGACACACAGGCGGCGTCACGTTGCTGTCCTGACTTAACCAAAAGACAATAAGATGTGCGGTGAGCAGGTATCCGGTCATCGCGGTGGCATCGACCAGTGCCGGTCGAATAACAACAGCCAGATCAAACGGTATCGCAGACAGCAATTCATTGGCGGCCGCAACCGACATACCGGTACTGACGTTAGCGACATGCGGCGAGTCCACCAACGCAAACAATGCAGCGACAGCTGGATCCTGGATCCCGTCAACCAATTGCAACAACACGACACCGTCAGCCAACATGCCTGCCAATGCTGGCGCCGACAAAATTGACAATACAATGTACGCTGCGGTAACCGGCAGCCCCATACCCAGGATTAGAGATGCCAGTGCAATCAGTGCAATCGCTATAAACAGTGATCCTTGTGACCACTGCGCGATCATCAGTGCAAAGGTATTGGCAAGACCTGAGGTCGTTACCGCATTATTTATTAACCCTACAGCCACCAACAAAATCGCCGTCATCGTCGATGTTTTTATACCCAGAGCGAGAGCCCTTGTAATATTTTTGGGACCCATGCGGTTCGGTGTGAAAAAACTGACCACAATTAATGTGCCGATCGCATAACCTGCCGCAAAGCCTGGCGTCTTGCCCGAGACCAGCATGGTTGTCATGACAGCCAGAGGCAGTACAAAGTTGAGTACACCTGCCCGGATTTTTACCGGGTCCATCGCTGCGACCTGCTCGGTGCCTATGTCATATTTTATAGCCTCTATCCTGACGATAAACGCGACCGATAAAAAATACAATATGGCCGGTACAACCGACACTGTCACGATAGTCGCGTAGGGGATACCGGTATAACTTGCCATCACAAATGCACCGGCACCCATAATAGGTGGCATCAGTTGACCACCAGTTGAACTGGCCGCTTCCACCCCTGCTGCAAAACGGGGTCTGAATCCATTGGATTTCATTAACGGAATTGTGATGACACCGGTAGAGGCGGTGTTGGCGATAGCGGAACCCGAAATAGTACCAGTGAGTGCAGACGAAATAACCGCCACAAATGCAGCACCACCGCGAAAGCGTGCGGCAACCACTTTGGACAACTCAATCACAAAATCAGACGCACCCGAGACAACGAGGAATGCGCCAAAAATCATAAACAGGGTAATGTTAGACGACGATATAGTGGTAATGATGCCAAACATACCCTCGTCATTATATAAAGAGCGAAACAACACATCGTCAAGTGGGAGGCTCGCCGCCCGAAACGCACCCGGCAGCAACTCACCGAGAAACAAGATATACGCTAACGACAGAGCCACTAAAATGGGGATGATCCAACCGGTGAGCCGTCGGGTCAGCTCAATGGCACCACCGATCACCAAAAATCCGGCTATCCAATCAAGTGTAGTGAACTGCCAAGACTGACCGGTCATCGACAACGTGCGTTCGTACACCCCGTCTTCTGCATAGGCAATCCAGAGTGCCGCGAGCGCAATGGCTACACCAAACAGCGCATTAAGCCAATAACGAAGCCGTGATGATCGACTGGTGTCGGTAGGTAATGCTGACGCGCAGGCGATAAACGCGAACCCTGCAAAGTGAATAACATTTTGCCAACGACCCGGTTCGTTTAACCACAAATTGGTGACCACGTGCCAGATCGCGAACAGGCACACCAACGCAAGCGTCAGTGCATAGGGCCATGGCCGCGCTGTTGCCGTGTCCAGACTGAAAAAGTCAGTGGTAGTTGGGATGCCGTTGTTTGCCATTGCGTGTACCAGGGCCGATGAGCCGCGCTACTCTCCACCACACCTGTGGTGGAGAGCAACCAGAGTTACTCAGCGATCAAACGCTCGGGTACCTCGATACCGGCTTCCTGAAAATAACGCAGCGCACCGGGGTGCAGTGGGACAGGCAGGCCTGCTGTTGCACGGGAAATATCCATTGCATTGGTAGCCGGATGAATGGCCTGGAGGAATGGCAGGTTTTCATAGATGGTTTTGGTCAGCAGATACACATGCTCCTCATTCACACTGGCATTAACGGCGAGGAAATTGGGCTGTGCAATCGTGTTGACATCTTCGTCCTGCCCAGGATAAGTGCCGGCGGCAATGGTGTACGGTACCCATAAATCACGTCCGCCATCCATTTTACCCGCCTGCTCTTCGGTCACCTGCAGCAACGTAAATTTATCGCCATGAGCTGACATGAGTTTGGTGACAGCACTGGTTGGAGGACCTGAAGGAATACCGGCACCCATCACCTGTCCGTTGGCCATCGCATCAACGGTTGGGCCATAACCACCGTGCATCAGCGTGAATGCCGTGTTGATATCAGCACCCAAACCAGCCATCAACACAGTGTTTGATCCCAGCGTGCCGGAATTTTTGTTACCAAAACCCATGGTTTGACCGTTGGCAGCGACCATATCGTCAACGGTGCCCGAGGTGACCATGTCGTTTGCCAAAATAAACTGCTCAACGTTTTGCCATAACATGGTCACGGAGCGAAGGTTCTCCTGCGGTTCTGTCACCGGGCCGGTGCCCGTTGCGGCATACGAGCCAAAAAGACCCTGCAGAATGGCAAACTGAGCGGTATCAGCAGCGAGTGCCTGAACATTGGCACCGGAGCCGGCAGAGTTAACCGCAGTGAGGCTGAATTTTTGTTTGGGTAATAATTTAACTTTACTCAGCGTCGCGATCGCCGTGCCGACCGGGTGGTAGGTACCGCCTGTGGATGCGGTATTCAATACATAGTTGTCATCGGCGTGGGCAGTCGTGATGCCGATCATGGCGACAGGCGCTAAAAGTGCCGCGCACACCACACTGCGTTTCAGTGATGATTTGACGTGTTGTAGGTTCATTGTTCCTCCAATTGGTTAATCGAACTCTGCGTTCGTCAACTATTCTGAACCGAACACAGCCAGGCTTCAACACCTCATAACCAATTGAAATCAGTGCCTATTTTTTGCCCATCGTACTTAGCAGCAACACCCGTCACCGAGAACCGGCAAATTCTTGCCTAAACGTCGGCAGCATTGTCATCGTCACCGTGCGACTCGCGTTTTCGGTTGATACCGAGCCGGGTCATTTTTTCATTGAGCGTGCGTCGGTTGATACGAAGTGCCTTGAGCACACAGGCCACCTGTCCGTCACATTGTCGAAAGCTTGATTCGATCAGGTGTTTCTCATAGGCAAGCACACGTTGGCGAAACGGCACTGTATCGTCTGCAATTTCGAACGCGTTGCGCTGCAGACTGATGGGGCCCCGCCATTGTTGGCGTATGCGAAACAGGGTGTCGAGCAACGTTTGGGGCTCGACCGGTTTTTCCAAAAAATCCACAGCACCCAGTTTCATTGCACTGACCACATCCGGTACACGCGCGAATCCCGAGAAAAACAGAATGGGCATTAACGGCACCCGCTCCCGCACCTGCCGCGCGAACTCGATACCATCGCAGTCCGGCATACGCAGATCGGTGACAATGATATCCACCGCCGATTCCGCCAAACGCGACAGTGCAACCCCGGCACTGTCGGCAACCAAAACGTCAATGCCGTTAACACGAAGAAAGCGCGCGTTCGCCCCCAGTACATCGTGATCATCATCGACCAGCAAAACCGATAAAGTCTCAGTGACGTTGTGACTGTTTTCCATAGGATAAAGTACGCAGATAGAACGGATGTCAGCCGGACCAGGCGATCCGTGCGGTCAGGCTAAACTAAAGGTAACGACAGCTCAAACACACTGCCCCGTGACAGAGAAACTGGTGACCTGGAAACCGGTGACCGAGAAACTGGTGACAAGGCAACTGGTGATCGGGAGACTGGTGACCCGGTGGCTGATAACCCGTAGGCTGATAACCCGGGAACTGGTGACACAAAGCCCGGTGCCGGTTTGAATTCACCGGGCCGGTACTGTAATGATCCCTGATGATCCTCGGCAATCTGACGAGCCAACGCCAGCCCAAGACCTAACCCACCCTGTCGTTGGGTGTCGGTTACAAACGGCACAAACAAGTCGTCAACAACAGACTCTGCAACACCACTGCCGTTATCAATGACACCAATATTAACGAAAGGTCGTGCAGCGTTCAGCGTCGTGCTCACAACGATATCCACACGAGGCTCTTCGAGCTCAAGCGTAGCATCGAACGCATTGTACAGAAGGTTGAGTAACGCCTGCTGCAACAGTGTCTCGTTACAGTGAATGTGCAGGCCCTCAGTTGTGTTGGTCACTCGCAAACACTGCGATAGTAACGGGCGATCAGCGTTGACAGTAGTTATCACGTCATTAAGAATTCGGTTTAACGGATAACTGGCAAACAGCGCGGTATCTTTTCTGGTCAGGCTACGCAGTGTTTGAATCACACGCGAAATTCGTTTTGTGGTTCGGTCACAATCGACCACACCGTCTGTGACATCGGTCAAATTGACGTCAGGTGATTCGACCATGGTTCTCAACGCTGCCAAATTCAATCGCAAACTCGCCAGCGGCTGATTGATTTCATGATTGATTGCAGCAGACATTCGCCCCAACATCGCAAAGTTAGACTGTGCAATCAGGTCTTTTTGTGCGGATTCAAGTTCGGCGGTTCGAGCTTGTACCTGGCGTTCCAATTGCTCAGCCGTGTGCCTCTCTCGCTCCACTTGCTCACGCTGGTGGCGAAAACTGCGCCACAGCAAGTACAGCAAAACCACACAGGCGAGCAAAGCCGCCATGACTGCGGTCGCGGTTGCCACAATGCGAGACAGTGGAACCAAACGATGAAGACGCCATGACTCCGAAGTCAGATGTTGGGTGACACTACGATAACGCTCCACGATGCCACCAGGTGCACGCCACACCCAACGATGAGTGTCCTCGGTGTCAAACCGGTTAGCGTCATTTAACACATACCGTCTTTCGGTATCGATGATTTGCATGGCAGACGCATCCAGCGTTTGCGTGGGTGCATACAGAAAACGCTCATCGGTCGACAGTATCACCACACCAAACTCATCGACCACCACCGAAGACACGCCGAGCTCCAGCCAAGAATTTAACAGGGAGTCAAGGCCGGTTTTAACCACGATAACACCCTTGGGCTGTTTGGGATCGCCCACGGGTTTGGCAATGAAATAACCCGGTATACCTGTGGTCGCGCCCACGGCAAAAAAAGTACCGGTGCGACCGGCCACGCTTTCCGTAAAATACGGCCTGAAACCATAGTACTCACCGACAAAACTAACCGGATCAGACCAGTTACTGGCAGCGACGGTAATACCCTGAAGGTTTAACAAGAAGATGAAAGCGACGCCACTGGTTTGCTGTGCTGCCTGAAGCGATTGGTTGGCAACTTGAATGACCTCGGTGTTATCACTGTCCAGAGCATCCAGAATTCGTGGGTCTGTCGACAACAAAGACGGCAGTTGCGCACGATTGTCGAGCTGACGATCAAGCTCTTGTAATTGTACGGTGATGCCAACCGCCTGCTGTTCCAGAAGATACCACGCGGTTAAACGGAACACAGCCCACGCGATCACCGATGCGACCACAACAATCGTTGCGACAGTGGCTATCGACGATACCGGTACAGATCTCTTTTCAGTGACAGCATTCATGGGTACCGCTTGATGCAATCGAACACGTTATTGGCAGCGTCAGGTGCGCGATTGTTCAAATAACCGCCACGCCTCTTCGAGTGCGGCCACGTTAAAGCCTGGTTGGCGGGCGGGCTCCAGGATAATTTTTTCAGCAGCAAACATAGAACGTATGGATTGCTCAAGCGTGGGGAGCACGTCCGGTGGTATCACCAGTGCACCATGGCGATCTGCATGGACCAAATCGCCCTGCTTCACGGTAAGTCCAAACACGGTGACAGGCGTGCCCAACTCCTGTACGTGCACAAAACCATGACTTGGCCCGATAGAACCTGCAATGACCGGGAAATCAGGGGCAAGGTCTCCAAGGTCACGCATAACCCCATTGGTCACGGCACCTTTTAAACCCAACCCTTTGTGTACGGTGGTATGCACCTCACCCCACCACGCACTGATACAGTCCGGGTAATCGGTATCTTCAATCACAGCCAATGACGGTGTCGCACCACCTGCCATGTGATGAAAGTATTGCAGTCGCCGTTGTTTGATAACATCAGGTGGCTCGGTCGGCGGATTAAGCCCTGCAATTTTGGCGGTGTTGGCGTAGCCCACAATCGCTGGTGCGGTAGGTTCGGAACTGAGCATGGTGTTGCGTGTGAATGCCGCAAACCCGCGCTTACCCTGCGCAACTTCTATCGCGTTACAAACACTGGGAGTATCAATGCTCTGCAGCAGTGATAAAAGACTTTGATCGAGCTGTGTTTCAGCCATTAGCGTCGTTCTCCGTGGTTGGATTCAGGTCACTTGCACCTGTGTAAACATCGTCTGTTGTTAGCTCTGTAAACGGCCCCGGCTGAATCACTCAAAGCGACGCACGTTTATAGCAAAAAGCCATTGCCGGCACCGGGCCTTGTCACCTGCAGGCCTCAGGTGTCAGTAGACTTGAGGTGTCATCTGACAAGGGTGGGTCCGGCTGCGTCGTTGTTACTGCGCACACGAAACAGTCCGGACTCACCGGACATGGATGGATACAGGGTTCGTGCAAGGCCCGGAGGAACACTACAGGTGTCGCCAGGATTGAGCACGGTGGAGCCGCCGTCCCAGTCGAGTCGCCAATGCCCTCGCTGCGGCATCAATATTTCGTGTTCGTGTGTATTGTAGGCTTTGGCACCGAGGGAATCGCGCGATACAAAATCAATGTCAAATCCCGGCCTGTCTTTAATCAGTGCCTGTTCACCAATCACCGCAACCGGCTCGGTTTTTGATAACGCCGCCATATCGTTGTACCGCGCAACGTAATGCGGCACCACCTCTTCAGTAGATGGATTGCCCAGCAACACCAACTGCTCATCAGGCATCGGTTGTATGGGCTTGACACCAGCCGGTAACGCCTCGCCGCAATGGGTGTTGTAGAGTCTGCCCGTCTCCGCGAGGACCAGCCCGTGCTCGGCCGCCTCCTCTATGACTTCTGGTGCCCAAATCACACCACCGCCCGCATCGTCGCCGCCGAGTACGGCCATGATCATGCCGTAGTCATTGCCGGTATTTTCGAATCCGCGAAACATACCTGTCGGTATATCAAAGATATCACCCTCTTCGAGTGACACCTCACCGGCAGTACCGTGCCGCCCCCAAAAAAAACGCCATGAACCTTTTAGCACAAAAAATACTTCTGCTGTTCTGTGCGTGTGCAGCGAGTTGCGACAGCCAGGCGGCTGACCGGCGGCGCCTATATTAAATCCGGGCGTTTCCTGAAGATGAACATGCTGATCAGGGCTTTCAGAAACCCCACCACCAATGATGCTGAAGTTTTCTTTTTGGTCTGAGCCGGGCGTGTGGGCGTCAATGAAGGCTGTTTTACAGGGCACCAACTCGCCATATCGGACGATACGCTGTTCGAATTCCTGAGGGGTCATAGAAGGGCCATTGCTGTTTTGATCGATGGATATAGCGCGGTATTGCCGCGCCCCAGTTTACGCCATGTCGCTACAATTTGCGATAACAGGATCCGTGTGTGCCACCCGTATGAGCTTACACAGAGTGCGTGATTGACAGACGCTCGGGTCAGGCGACTTTGCAGTCAAACCCCAACGCCTCAACCCGCGCAAGCGCACTGGCTGAAAACAATTCCACCACGTTATGCTGCTGATAACGATGTACGGTTGATGGCGGTTTAACCACCTGAGTCAACCGACGGATATCCTGCTCCAACACTGGCTTATCGATGACAAATTGTGCAAGTTGTTGTATTACAGTGTCAGGGTCGCTACACAGCCTGTCATAGTTCAGCACAAAAAACCGATCACCAAGCAAGGACCGCCCGGCGTTTACCGCTTTTTCGTTAGCCAAAATCCAGTAGTCGAGTGCTGCTGCCGGATCGTCGCGGGATGTGGAGGTGAGCCCCATCATCGGCCCCCAATTGCGCAATTGATTTTTGTTTCTGCTAAAGGCCATATCAAGACCGTGCCGCATCACATGCACATACTTTAGACCACTGAAATAGGTGGCAGTATGTTCAAGAATATGAAATTGCCCGGGTACTTTCCAGGCCCAGTTTCGGTAGTGCCCTGCGCCTTGCCTGATAAAGCCTGCGTACATACGCTGCTCGAACAGCTGAAGCTCCAGCGCTATCGCGTGTTGGCGTTCCAGTGGATCAGCAATGGCCAATAGCTCCCTCGATTTAACAAACGACATATTGTCATTCGAGCGATTAAGATTATCGCCAATGAACAGACCCATATCAGCGATTAACTGCGCCACTACGCCAGTGCCACTGCCACCCACACCACCGATCGCAACAGGTGCCGGGTTATGCTCGGTATCAGCTTGCATGTTTTTGGTAGAGCTCAATTGAGGTGTTCATGGTCTGCGCAGACTGTGTAGTCAGAGAACCATAAAAACGAGGTTTGACGTCCGGGTGTTTGTGCGCATAACCCCTGATCGCGCGGTATTCTTCTATATAGGCTGCACTTCTTGATTGGGATGCGTTGGTCGCAATACCACCGTGCACCTGATGAAAGGTGGCTTCTCCGAGCAACATAACCACTTCACTGCCCGTGTCATGGCACGCCCGGTACCACATATCGTGATTCGCATGACCACCACCACGCGTGACAAATGCCGGGTCGTAGCCGCCTAAAGCGGTCCAGTGCTCGCGTCGCATAAACAGGGCATTGGTCTCTTTTGGCACCATAAACCAGCCACGAGACGACGAGGCTGCCAGTGTGCTGATGCCAAACAGTCGATAACCATCACTCTGCCAATCACAGCTTTCTAGTAACTCATCTTCAACGGCTTGGTTGTATCCGGCCTGAACACTTTTCATCTGCACATCAGGCCCCAGATGAAACGCTATAGTACCGATGACAGGCTTACACAGCGGAGCGGCTGCATCCAGTGCCTGTCGTAACAAACCCGGAGACGCCATTCGAGCACCGTCGATAAACACGCCGACCAGTTCACCGGTAGCGATCGACAATCCAAGGTTAATTGCATCAACGGGGGAGGACGACTGACCGTCGGTTTCAAGAATTTTTATGTCCGGAATGATCTGCCGACACAAGTCATAATCAACGGGTTCGGAGGAACCATTGTCGACCAAGAGTATTTCATACTTCGTATCATCCATTCCCCACTGCATGGTTCGGGATAATGAACGCAATGTGCGTGGAATTTCTCGGGCCATGTTGTAGGATACGAGTACAACAGAAAGCACCAGTTCACTCACACGCCACCTCTTAATAAGTTTGTTCAGGCCGCGAGCGGCATGCTTACGGTTTCGTTGTATCCCAACGTTTTCGCCAGTGAGTGACACAGGTGCCAAACCTCAGCTGCCTCCGGTGAGTCTGTCGCCTCAATGCCACAGCGCAACGGATCAATTGTGAGTGAACACGGATTTTTCGGCACAGACTTTAACAGTGCCGAGAATTTCTCGCGGGCACTTGCCGGGTTTTGACACACAGTCTCATAACTGAGCTCCAACAGCTTCTCGGATGGCAATCGGTTGCGTGTGAACTCAACCACCTGACTGACTTGGTAGCGCCATGTATACGCATTGCGGCGGTACGGTTCATCTGAATAAATGTGATCCTCCTCGCGACCGAACGCGGCATAGGCCCGTTGCAAGACCAGCTTTCCCAGCGGATTAACGCTTCTGGAAGTCCGATGCGTGCGACGCAGACTACTGCTCACCGGGTGTCGGAACTGATGCACGACTTTGGCATCCGGAAATGCCGCCAGCAATTCGGGGAGTACCAACATGCACTCTGGCAGTTTAAAGCCCCACGGCTGACCCACCGACCAATTGCCTTCCATTAAAACGGATTGCGCAATATCCCTGAACTGTGCAACTGTCTCTTTGCCAAGTGTTGCGTTGCCCACCGCTTCACGGCTTACCGGTTCGCGTGATACTGGTTCGCGGGCGTTTGGGTCATTAGCAATCGCTGTCAGATCACTCAGCTTTTGGTGGGCCAACGTATAGATCGCATCGACCCATTCCATGGAGTCACCGGATTCATTGAGCCGGTTACCGAGAAAAAGACCATGATCGACACTCAGTTGCGACAAAAGTCGGGTGCCACTACCCCCTCTACCAGTGAGAATCACCGGAGAGCACAATACATCCTGATTCAGTTTTTTTACCACAGAAATACAAATTCCTAACGACGTACAACCGTCTGCTGTTACCAAGACACGGTGCTGGGCCAAATAATTGGACTGGACCAAATAATTGGACTGGGCCAAACATTCGAACTGGACAGAACATTCGGTGCTGGGCAGTGTGTTATTGCCCATTTGCCAAAGCGCCTGCGCAGAGTGACTGTACAAAACAGCCAGTGAACCCAGAACACCCCTTAACGAAGCATGAGTAGCCCGGTTGCAATAACAGTGCCGCGGGAAAACAACCCAGTCATTCATGACGTTTCAATCACGATAAGTAAAGTTGGCACATTTTTTACACCTGTTCCTCCCAATCATGCAATTGGACTGCAACTTTTCCGAGCATAGATCATGCGCCAATACTTAATCTCGCCAGACATTGATCGAGATAATCAGTGTTTAAGAGCGCATAAGATGAGCACGGTAACCAACCGTAGTTATTGATGTATGAAACGATCAATCGTTTTTATGGCATGGGGTGAAAAATACACCCAACTTGTTGCCGACTGTCTCGCCAAGAGCAAAGTTCCCGATTGCTCTGTGGTGCTAATCACCGATGAGGCGACCAACACCGACTGCCTGCCGCGCACAGTGGAGGTGGTTCGTAAACCGCTGCAGTTTCAGGGAAAACTTGCCAAAGTAGAACTGCTGAAAAGCCTACCCGACGACCTTGAACTCGTGCTGTTCCTCGACGTTGACACCATCATCCTGGAAAACATCTCCCTGGGGTTCGACAAGGCTGCAATGCATGGCATTGCCATGGCTCCGGCACCCCACTTTTCGATAGAACATTTTCGGGATTTCGGGCAGGTGATGGACCGTTTTAATGTGCCGAGACAGGGACAGTTACTCTATAACTCCGGTGTGATCTTTTTTGACGCCAAAAACCCGGATATCATCAAGGTATTTGACTTGGCCTGTGAATTGGCGGCAGGCGACGAAAAAGCCGTTTGGAGCGACCAACCCTATATTACCCTTGCGATAGAAATGCTGGGCGTCAATCCGTATACACTGGCACCCAGTTTTAACCATCGCGCTTTTGGCGAATTGGTGAGTGGTCCTATACGTATCTGGCATTCCTACAAACCGATGCCAGCCGACGCCGGCACGCTGGAACCAGGCTACCTGCACAACTACAGCGGCGGGAAAATGATGAAAGTCAAAAAGGTGCCTCTGGCGTGAGCCCGGCTGCAACCGCAAGTACTACCCCAGGCGCAGGTGACAACTTACCTGCAGGTGCATCGCCTGCTGCTGTCATCCACATCGGCGGTCCCAAAACCGGTAGTACCTATCTGCAAAAGCGGCTGAAATTAAACCGCGACGCTCTGCGCAAACAGGGCGTGTGCCTGCCAGTCAACAAGGGTTTCGATAAAATTGCCGGCAATGCAAAACTGTTGGCTACACTGATGATGGAAGCGCCAAGCCCCCGGTTTCTGAGATCGTTCCCGAGCGACGCTACCGACTCATTAACCCCACAGAGAGCGTTATCTGAGCTCTTGCAACAATGGCGGCAAGAGACAGACACTTTGGTATTGTCAGCTGAAATTTTTCAAAGCGCCCATGCAGTTAAGCTACGACGCATCCTGTCGAGCCACATACATCCGCGTATTGTATTGTTTGTCCGAAACCAAGATAGCTGGTTTGAGTCGTACTACAATCAATTTATGAAAACAGGTGATATCAGCACAACGCCGGAAGCTTTTCTTACGCAGGTGTTGGCAGCACGAACAGAACATTTGTTTTATCCGGACTGGCTGGAGCAGTACCAGGCTTGGTCACAGGCTTTTGGCAATTGTAGCGTCGTCCATTATGAGGCGGCAAAATCTGATTTATTCACCGCGTTTCTCGATACTGCCCAAATTCGCATCACTGAGCCGCTGGCAGACATTAAAAAAACGCAAGCATCACTGCACCCTTTTCAGATTCGGTTACTGTACGACGCAGACCGGGGTCTTCACCGCTGGACACCGCGACAATACCGCACACTGTTCCGACGTGATGATGCTGCCGTATCTGCTATTGTGGCTGACCGAACTCGCTATACACTGCTTAGCGACATTCAACGTAACATCATCACGAGACGGTTCGAGTGCGCCAACGAAAGACTGTGGGCCAAAACCGGCGATGCAGGCAAGTCGCCTTTTGATAACGACAGCCACACCCAGAACACGTATCTCGATTTTTCGGCGATACCGTCACTGCGTCGTTATCAACACTATCAAGCCTTCTGTGACAACCTCATTGGTGACGCCACACTGAAGGCCAGCGCATGATTCTGTCCCGGTACCATTTGATTTTTTTACATGTGCAGAAAACAGCGGGTAACTCGGTATCAGAGTTATTATTGCCCTATTCTGACGACCATAAAACTCTCAACAAACACCAGGACGGCAAAGACCGATTCGGGCTACGAGGTCCGGCCACGAAACGAAAACACGCACTACTTGCTGACTATCACGAAACACTCGCTGATGACTTTCATCGATATCGCGTCGCCATCGCAATCAGAGACCCGTTTGCTCGTGCAGTGTCTATGTACTTTTCACCGCACAAATGGTTGGTACCACAACAGGGGCAATGGGTTAGACAGTCACCTTATTGGAATATCGATCGATTCGAAACGTTGGTAGACACTATGGTGTCACTGACTGACTTTCTGATGATCAACGGCACCGTGCAGATTCCTGACTACACTATTCGACAAGACAATCTGACCGTAGATCTTGAGCACCTGTTGTCTGATGTCGGGATACAGGCTTCGGTGGCCGGTTTACCGCATATCAATAAGAGCGCGGCAAACACGGCGTTAATAGAGACAGCGATACAAGACCGCCGTGCTCGCGAAATTTGCGACAAACGATTTAGCACTGATATCACTTTTATCAATCAGCTCTACCCTACCCTATCTGTCCAGCGTCGTAGCGCATAATGCACCCGTTGTACTCGCTGAGTGGGCTCGAAAGAATCTGTGGTCTCGTTGTGTTGGTGGGTTGCCAGAGAAGCGGCACCACACTGTGTGCTCAAGTGGCAGGCGCACATCCCAATGCGTTTTTGATTGATGAAAACGACGGATTATACCGTTGGTTTCATGGTCTTTTTACCCACGAGAAATCAACCGCCAATGCAACCACACAAGCACTGCTCACACGAGCAGATAAAAAACATGCGCCGGGGCTGACCAAAACACAGGTTGATCGTGCCGGGAAAATTTCGCTGAAGGACAGTATTACTCATCTTGTCCTTAAAGCACCGAATCTCACTTACCACTATCAGGCATTGCAACACCTCGGATTACCAACCACCATAGTGTATCCAGTGCGGGATGTTTACCCGGTCATACAGTCAATGGCAAGACTGAGCAATATCCCTTTTGTTAAAAATCAGATAAAGCTGCTGCAACACTACCCGGAAATACAAACACGGTTCTGTCATCCATTTAAGACGCTCACTGACGAAGCAGCGGCACCTGAACTCAGAAGAGCCGCGTTGTGGTACATCAAAACCGCACTGGTCGAACAGTATCGGCAAACAACACTCGCACTACACGCGTTTCATTACGAAGACTTTGTAAAAGACAGCGTCTCGCACAGTCGCAGCATTGCAGCGTTAGCAGCGTTGGATCATCATGACAACATGCTGAATCATCACAGGTGTTACGTAGGCGAAGGTCCGGGCGGTACCGACCGCACACGCCCTATCGATAGGCAGTCGCTGACCTCACTGGAGCAATCATTCGAACGAGACACACACGATAGACCAAGCATTACCAAGGGCACACAAGACCCAATACACGACCAGATACACGACCTGACCTACGACCTCAGACTATCGCTGGGTTATGCCATGAATTCAAGACCGAGCTTAACAGTGATTTAGCAGAGGGACCGGCCTCGGTCGCTTTCGTGCTTAAGCGGGTGGTCAAATGATTGGTCTACCAAGCTTTGATCGGCAGACTTTGATCGGCAGACTTTGATCGGCCGGCTTTAATCGGCCAGGTGTCATCGGCCAGGTTTGATCGGCCGGGTTTGATCGAATGGGTGTAACCGTCCGGATGGTCCCTTGGGTGTCCAACGGCATGTGGGGAGTGTCCGACGGCACGCAGGGGTGTCCGACGGCGCGGCCGATGAGTTGAGCCCGCAACCGCAGGCATCAGTGTGCCGGTCAATATGCAGGCTTATCGGGTTTTGGCAGCCGAATGCTGTCGATCATGATGTCATCGTGTGCGTCAGATTGTACCGACCGATGCCAGCGGCCTGATTTTGTGTCTGGACCAGCGTGTGGGCCAGCGTGTGAGCCACTGGAGGGTACATTTTCGGATCGACCGCAACGCCCGCAGCCTCGCGGGTCACTGTTTTCGCCGGAATCGCTGTCGGAACACCGTTTGTACTGTCCCGCCTGTCCGTCGCAATCGGCGTAGGCTTCCGCGCTAACTATCGCGGCTCCGGTCGCCAACAAGAGTGCCGAGCTCTGCCTCATGAAACGCCGACGCGACCGCCCGTGGGTGACTCGACCGTGGGTGACTCGACCGTCAGTGATAGTCACCGCGTCAGTCGTGGTCGTCAGTCCGGCGTGTGCATCAGACGATGACACCACTGAAGACTGCTGCTGTTTCTTTGTATGGGGATCCTTCATGGTACTCACTCCGCTCAGGTGAACACTGTTCTTGCAAATTAACAGTGTCTTTTCAGTGCTGTCAAGTTGTCGTGTGCAGGTCTGCGAGGTTCTCACGAACCAGCCGTTGGGCTAACGTAATCTGTTCATCGCCAGTTAGTCCGGGTATGTCACCAACTACCACCGTTGATCGTTTAACGATCCAGCGCACCGCCGTCGCACTGGCACCGTGAAAAGTCAGCACTTGGCCTGCGCTCAATAATTCTACCTGGCCCTCAGAGATATTGAGCGACAGAATCTTGGATTGGCGAATAGACACCGTAGTTTGCAGGCTGATGGTTTTGGCTAAAGCCAGGCGACCGAGCAAGCCATGTCCGTCCTGCGACAGTTCCAGCGCGACATCATGCTGCAATGCAGTCAGTGCCTGACGAACGGAAGATTCTGTGAGCATTGCGCTCAGGCTACTGTTTAACGCAGCCATCAACCCTATAGGCGTATCGGTAACGCTACCAGTCTTGCTACCGGTATCGCTGTCAAACAGTGACAACGACTCACGCAGCGGTTGGTGTTGTTCTGCGGCATCGTTTAGCAGGACTTCCAGCAGATCAACGAGCGTCACCGTAAACACACCCACCGTGACATGCAGTGATGCCTCGTTACCCTCTGCCAACGCGTCATGCATCATACCGCGCGGTATATACAGGGTATCGCCAGGATTTAACGTGATAGACCGTTTGAGCTCACCACAGGTTGCCAGCTCAGGGTCAAACCGCTGCCTGTTTAGCGGCAAGACCTGCCCACCGGCATAGAACCGGAATGTTTTCTGTCCGCTGACCTGCAGAATAAATACATCATGGCTGTCGTAGTGCGGATTAAACCCCTGCGACCCTGGCGGTGATAAATACACGTTAGCCTGACACCGGTTGCCCAATGAGGCTTGCAGGGAGCGACAAAAAGCGTTTAACGGACTAAGCAGTCGGTTGGCCTGACTGACAATAACCGTGGCACCACGATCGTGCAGGTTGAGCAGCCGTGTCGGCAAAATTTTCTGTGTGGTATCTGCGTAATCTGACACGGGTATTGATGTGCCCGACTGCGTCAGCTGTACCTGCGGGAAATAGACATCCTGAGCGCTGAGCAGCAAGTCGATGCTCGCTGATGTGACCAAATCACAGAAATACGACGGATCATCGCGAGCAATGTGCAGCGGCTGTTGTTCCCAGTACTGATCAAGGAACTGAGTTTGGCTAAGCGGCGCGAGCGTTTTGACAACTGGCGCGATGGGAGGCGTCATGACAGCTTTATATCATGTCCGGCAGCGTCACATGATTAAAAGACCAGATTAATCATCACCAGTGAGACCACCAAGAAAATGATTGTCATAATGCCGCCTGTGCGGACAAAGTCGATCACTTTATAGTCAGCCGGCCCCATGATGAGCGCATTCACCTGATGCGTCGGAATCAAGAACGAATTGGAGGTTGAGATAGCGACTGTCATTGCAAAGACAGCGGGGTCACCACCGGCGGCCAGCGCGATGGACACTGCCAGAGGCACCAGCAAAACCGTGGCCCCGACATTCGACATGATCAACGTAAAAATAGTCGCCAACACCGCAACGCCAGCCTGAATACCCCAAATGGGCCAGCCATTCAGTAAGGTGAGTATCTGCGCCGCAATCCATTCAGCCGTACCTGTCCCCTGCACGGCCTGACCGAGCGGTATCAAACTCGCCAGCAAAAACACGGTACTCCAGCTCACAGCAGCGTATGCCTCATCGGCATCAAGCACCTTAAATACAATCATGCCCACCGCCCCGGTCAGCAAACACAGAGACAGCCGTATTTCAGAAAACAGCACGAGCCCCAACGCCAGCAGAAAAAACGCCACAGCCCAGCCCAGCTTTTTGGGCCGCAGCTCCTCTCGCGGAAAGTCAGACGTGACCACCACAAAATCGCGATCTTTGATGAGTCGCCCGAGTGCGCTCCAGGTACAGTGAACAACCAGCATGTCCCCTGCCTGAAAGGGCACCTCACCCACAGGCGTTGCCTCGTGGTCTTCGGTTTCAATGTAAGAGAAGGTGTCGCCGGTGCGCTGTATGGCCAGCAGACTTGCCGCATACTTTTTACGGAAGACAATGTCGTGACCGCTCTTGCCGATCAGTGTCGAGTCGGGCGGTATAACCATCTCGGCAACCCCGGAACGGGTTGGCGCATAGTCTTCGGCAAACACCTCTAGGGTCGGCGAGACATCAAAGCTTTCGAGTTTCGCCATTTTGACCACATCGCTGTATCGGCCGAGGACCGCAATACGGCACGGGGACGTGATTTGTGTGGTGATGACCGGTGCAAAAAAACGCTGACCCTTATAAAACGTGCCAATAATGTACACGTGATGACGTTGCATCAAATCATCTAGCGTTTGGCCATTGGCGGCACTGCCAGCGGGCACAATCAGTTCGTAAATTTCAGCGTTCAGACCATAAATGCGTTTCAGGTATTCCCGTAACGATTGGCCCGTGGTCGACGTCGGTGATTTTTTACCCTTGGGTAATACCCATTTTCCGAACAGCACAAAATAGGTAATACCGGCGAGCACCAGTGCAATACCAACCGGCGTTACAGAGAACAGGCTGAACAGCGCCATTTGATCTTCTGCGGCAAGCTGTCGGTTAGTCGTGACAATGAGGTCGTTAAGCAGAATCAGTGGTGACGAACCTACCATCGTCAGCGTGCCACCCAGAATGGCGCAAAACCCCATCGGCATTAACAGACGGCTCAGCGGCAAACCGGTGCGGGTGGAGATACGGCTGACCACAGGCAAAAACAGAGCGGCGGCACCGACATTTTGCATAAATGACGAAATGACCCCGACCGTCCCGGACAGAATGGGCACAATGCGTTTCTCGGTTTTGCCTCCGTGCTTGACGATGGCGCCGGCGACTCGCCCCATGATACCGGTCTTGTCCAGCCCTGCCCCGATGATCATCACGGCTATAATCGAAATAACAGCGTTTGACGCGAACCCGTCGAACAGATGATTAACGTCGGCGATGTTTTCGAGCCCCGGAAAAAAGCTCAGCAGCCCCAGCAACACCATGACGAGCAGCGCAGCGAGATCAACCCTTACAACTTCAGTCACAAACAAAAAGACAGTAAAACCGAGTAGACACAGCACGGCGATCATATCGGGCGTTAGCTCGGGAGCTCCCATTAATCCTCCTGTGTGTCGGTCATGATGCTGTGCCTGGTGAAGTGGTGTTGCCCAAATAACGCTCTGTTATAACGGTCCGTGCTTGCCATCAGCTTAACGCTTTAGTTTTGCACGATAGCAGCAGTCTACGCAAACGAATACGGTGTCGACGGTCCAGACTGCTTTTATGGCGACCTCTGCCAGTCCGGCGCCACTGTCGATACCGGGTTGATGCTGGCATAATCGCCAAAACAACAGACTTTTCTACCAACCGGAACGGCGTTATGCGAATAGACAACCTGCAATATGCAAATTGGTCTGAAACCATATTCAGACAACTGCGGGAAGGTAACGTCGATGCCATACACGTCACTATCGCCTACCACGAAAATTTTCGTGAGACAGTACTGAATATAGAACAGTGGAACCGTTGGTTTGAGCAATATCCTGACCTAATTACCCACGGGCGCGTCGCAGCAGACATTGATCGGGCCATTGAGGCCGGTCAAACCGCTGTTTTTTTCGGTTTTCAAAACCCCAGCCCCATTGAGGATGATATCGGTCTGGTGGAAATCGTGCACACGCTCGGCGCACGATTTATGCAACTCACCTATAACAATCAGTCGCTGCTGGCCACCGGTTGTTATGAATCTGAAGATACCGGCATTACACGCATGGGTCGCCAGGTCATTGCAGAAATGAACCGCGTCGGTCTTGTGGTTGATATGAGTCACTCTGCTGATCGCTCTACCATTGAAGCCGCCGACCTTTCTACACGACCCATCGCGATTACCCACGCCAACCCGGCTGTCTGGGCACCGGCACGACGAAACAAGTCCGACGATGTCATCAGGGCGGTCACACAAAATGGTGGCATGCTGGGTTTTTCGCTATATCCGCATCACTTGCTCGGCAAAACCGAATGTACCCTCCAGAGCTTTTGCCAAATGATCGCTGACACGGCTGATCGATTCGGTATTGAGCACTTGGGGCTGGGTAGTGATTTGTGTCAGGACCAGCCCGACTCGGTGGTGGAGTGGATGCGCGTGGGGCGATGGTCAAAAACCATCGACTATGGTGAGGGCTCTGCATCTGCTGCAGGGTTCCCGCCAATGCCAGACTGGTTTGTCGACAACCGTGATTTTGGCAACATCGAACGGGGGCTTGGCGAGGTCGGCATGAACGCCGCTGAAATCGCAGCGATTATGGGTGGCAACTGGTATCGCTTTTACACCGAGAGCTTCACGGCCCCTTAAGATGACCTGACATTCGACCTATATTTTGACCCATTCTTTGGCCAGTAATTTAGTCAGAAATTTGATCAAAACTATAGCCTTGGCTTGGCCTTGGCTTGGCCTTGGCCGGGGCATGACCAAGGCATGACCAGAGTTCGAACAGCGCTTGGCCTAATCTGATCCGCGCCTCTTTGACGTGACGCTCACGCGTGGCAACCCTACGGAACAATCACCCGCGGTCAGATTGCCGGATCAGAGGCGATAGCCCGATGTTGCCGAACTGTGTGTGCAGACAATTTAGCCAGAAATTCAGTTTCATCGAGGTCTTCAACGAGGGCACGTGCGAACAGTTCAGCCTGAGTCACCGGTGCAAGACCGCCGACCGGCGGATTGTGGTCAAGACTGGTCGGGAACGAATATCCTTCGGCAGTCGCCGCGATCACGGCCGCCTCGATGCCCGCGTCGAGTTGTCCTGCCCGTTTTCGCTTGAGCAACACCTTGTAGAGTTTTTCGCATAGTGTGTGGCGATCCACCCATTCCATCGCACGCCCCATCGCTGATGAGACTTGTAGCAGATTCGCCAATCGATAGCGGTCAGCCGTTCGGTTAGCGCCCGCTGCGTGCATGACCGCCGGGTTAAAGAACACGGCATCGCCTTTCGAGAGCGCCAGTTGCCTACGGTGCTCATTAAAGTAGCCTTGGTATTGCTCGCCCGAAAACAACAGATATCCGTCAGTAAACTGCTGTGAGTAAGGCAGATACAGCGTGGGCCCCGTCTCTAGTGGCATATCGCAGTGAGCAATAGCACCCTGCAATGTCAACACCGGCGACAGTGCATGGATGTGCGACGGAAAAGCAGACATCTGCTCGGGTGTCATGAAACCCAGATGATAATCGCGATGCGCAGACTGAGCCTCACCGCCCGGGTTGACCCGGTTGACCTGTGCGGTGACCTGATAGCCCGGGCCTAACCAGGATTCACACACCAGCGCTATCGCTTCATTCCCAAAGTAATCAGCAAAATTCTCGGGGTCACGCAACCCATGTTTCTCCAGCGCATTCCATACACGGTCGTTGGCACCCGCCTTGGCGAAATGATCAGCCTGCGCCGCTTTTGATGCCCGATGCTGCTCGGCAATCATGTCTTCAAACAGCGCTGTTGCAGTATCCAGTGGCGCGGTATCTTCATAGGCATTGGCAATCACAACAACACCCGGCCCATCCATAAAAAGACGCGCCCACTCTGCCAGTAACGCCCGACGTCGCTCGGGTTCGCGGCACGCAGCACGAACAGCCTCTCCCTGATAGACCAACACATTCTCTTTGACCGCATCAGCTAACGGCCAGTCAGTGAGGTTAGTGACCTGCTGCACCTGTGCCAAAAACGCTGCAAACGATGCGTCATGCACCACACCATCTTGAGGATCAGTTACTGTCATAGTTATGTCTGCTGTCTATTCTACGGATTGAGCTCAATCGGACGAGCTGTGACGGTGCGCTGCCAGTCATGGCGCGCAGGAGGTAGCGACCGGGAAACACTGTACAAGATTCATCAATGTGTTCGGAAAACTGATAGTCAAAGTTGAACCCGATGTCTCGTTAACACCAGTTGCGCCCGCAGGAACACAGTGGGCTAGTGCGGGTTAACACCGGTATCAAAGGAGATATCGTGCTCCAGCATCTCGTCACCTGCAAAAATAAATCGCCCGTTCACATGCTCACCTCGCAGAATGCGCGCTAACCAAAGACGATCATCGGCCCACATTTCATCGTACGGTATCTGGTTGATATCGAACCACAACGGCACTGCCTCTGCTGTCTCGGTCGGTGTGCCCTCATATTCAGTGGCAATATAAATATCCACATCGAGCGCATAACCGTCAGTAAACTGAAAGCGGACACGACCGCGGGCCTCTACGGCTTTGGGCACCACGCACAGCTCTTCGGTCACCTCACGCACCGCGCAAGCCAGCGATGTTTCGCCGGGGTCACGCTTGCCACCGGGTCCATTGATTTTACCGGCCCCCAGCCCGCGCTTTTTACGAATCAGCAACACCTGTTCTCCTTTCAGGATAAACAGCAACGTCGCATAGTGCGTGGGTTGCCAATCGTCGTTTATCTGCGTCAGTGAGTACATTCAGGGAGCAAGCCACGTTATTTCGCGTTTAAACGGCAGCGCATCTTCGAGATCTGGCGTATCGAGTTCGCGTGCATAACGATGCCCGGCATACGTCGCCCACGCTATCGGACCCGGCGCTTCGGCATCTCCAATCAGACTGACCGACCGAATACCACTGTCCGGCCACAGCGCCTCCTGCGCGAGAAGATCCTGATAAACCGCATCATTACCGACTCGGGATGTTACCAGCACTACCGCACTGGCCTCGATGGTTTGCGTGTGACCGGTATAACGGCAATCGCTAACGACATGATCTGCGCCCACAGCGATCACCCCCCGATTCAGTACGATGGTCACACCGGCTTCAACCAGTGATTGGTGAATAGTAGCCTGCTCAAGTGTGTTGTTTGACCACTCAGACACATACGCCGACGGCGTAATGAGTGTCACGTTGGCCCCACGCTCGGCCAGTAACTGCGCCAGCACACCACCCATATAATAATGATCATCATCATAGAGTACGATGTTGCCGTTGTCCGGCAATTGACCATTCATGATGTCGTCCGGGTTAAACACCGGCATCGACGCATGAATCGGAATACCTGTGACATGTTGTCGCGCAACGCCGTCATCTCGCCAGGAGGCACCAGTGGCCAACACGATATGCTCAATACCCGCCTCCAGAATCTGCGCCGCATCAACGGTGTTATCGGGGTATAGCTGCACGTTGGGCTTTTGGCTAAGCTGATAGAGCCGATAATCTCTGACGCGCCCCCACACCGACAGGCCCGGCAGCTGACACTCCAGAGAGACACGGCCACCGAGTTCCGATTTTTTTTCGGTGAGCGTGACGTCATAGCCGCGTTCAGCCAGTGCTCTGGCAGCTTCGAGACCAGCCGGTCCTGAGCCGACCACCAAGACACCGGTGTCACTGCCCTTTGGTGCGATTTTTTCAGGGTGCCAACCTTTACGCCACTCTTCCATAAAGGTTGGATTTTGTGTGCACCGTGACAGCGACATGGTCATATCGCCGGTGATACAAATGTTGCAGCCGATGCATTCGCGAATATCCTCGGGGCGTCCCTGCTCTATTTTTCGTGGCAGAAACGGGTCAGCGATAGACGGTCTGGCGCAGCCAATAAAATCGAGGTTGCCCGACCGGATTTGTTTCACCATGACATCAGGCGATGTAAAACGACCCACGCCGACTACAGGTTTTGACGTTAATGCCCGTATGCCAGCGACAAGGTCTTGCTGCGCCGCTTCTTCTTTAAATCGCGACGGGCCCGAGCAGTCTTCCCACGAACCGTGGGCCAGATCCCACAGATCAGGCAAGTCGCTGTGCATCTCAATAAAGTCTCTGACTTCCGTATTGGTAAAACCTTGCTGCCCGATCAGTTCATGCAACGACAGCCGCAGCGTGATACCCATCGTATCGCCAATAGTGTCGCGTGCATCTGCGACCACTTCACGTACAAACCGCGCTCGATTCTCAAGACTGCCACCATATTCGTCAGTCCGGTGGTTGGTTAACGGCGATAAAAAATGCTGAAAAATACCAAACCCGTGTGCACCATACAGGCACACCAGATCAAACCCCGCCTCCTTTGAACGTTTAAACGCATTCACATACCAGCGACGAAGATCACGGATATCGTGTTTGGTTAATGCTTTCGCTTGCACCGGGTCGTTGGTGAACGTACGTATCGGTAGTGCCGTTGGTGCCAATGGCACCTCGCGGGTATACAGGTTGGGACCATTGATACCGGAGTACGCAAGCTGAATACCTGCCAGCGCTCCGTGCTCTTTCATGCTTGACGCCATATTGGCAAGCTGCGGAATATCCTTGTCTTCCCATAACCGCAATTCGATAAAGGGTGTGATTTCTGAAGAATGATGTATCTCGCATTGCTCCGTAAAAATGACACCCCAACCACCCTCAGACTTAATACCTCGCATCGCTGCAGCTGCTGACGGATCGCGGTAACCACCACCATTACAATGCGGCACCTGATAGAAACGGTTTTTTGCGACAACCGGACCAATGGCCAACGGTTCAAACAAAATATCGTGTGCAGGATTTCTGGCCATAGGTCGTTATTTCGGTGATGTCAGAGGCTTTTGTTACAGTAGCTTTTCCAGATGGAGGTCTTCAGTGACCGACACAATAGACTGCTGCAACGTGCGGGTGATTTCATCAATTTGGGTACGGTCCAGAATCAGCGGTGGTGACAACACAATCATATGACCCAACGGTCTGACGATCAGACCCAGTGCCTGCGCTTTTTGAGCCACACGCTGTCCAATAAACACCTCTTTGGCAAACGCCTGTTTGGTCTGTTTGTTACTGACAAACTCAATTCCCATCATAAAGTGACTGCCACGCGCATCACCCACAATATCAAGGTCACTCAGTCCTTTCAGTGATTGTTCAAAGTAGCGTCCGGCGTCGTTAACGTGATCGCAGATCCGTTCATTTTCGAGAATGGCAATATTGGCCAAGGCCGCGGCACAACACGCTGGATGACCGCTATAAGTCATACCATGCATAAACCGGCTGCCTGGCTCGGCGACAACATCAAAGATCTCGTCGGACAATATGGTGGCAGAGATAGGCTGATAACCTGAGGACAGCCCTTTGGCCGTACAGATGATGTCGGGTTGTATGTTAAACACCTCTTTTGACGCAAACATGGCACCGAGTCTGCCAAACGCTGTGACGACTTCGTCGGAGATCGTTTTAATCTCATACTGTTTGCATACCGCCGCAGCTCTCTCATGGTAACCGGCCGGTGGCACAACCACACCACCTGCTCCCATGATGGGTTCTGCGATAAAGCAGGCGATTCGCTCAGCCCCGATTTTTTCGATATCACGCACCATTTCATCAATGAGGAAGTCACAAAACTGCGCTTCACTCATGCCGTCGGGTCGGCGATAGGTACCCGGAGATGACAGAAAATGAACCAGCTCTTCTGCGCTGTCCCAGCCGACCCGGTTATCCGGTGATGTCATTGCTATCGCGAGGTGTGTTGAACCATGGTAGGCATCAATGCGCGACAGAATTTTTTTCTTGCGCGGCTGACCGGTGCGATTAAAGTAATAGTGCAGTGTGCGCACGGCTGAATCATTGGCCACCGAACCCGAATTACCAAAGTACACGTTCGACAGATTTCCGGGCGCCAGCGTTGCTATTTTTTCGGCCAGCTCAGCTGCAACCGGATGGGTCAGGTTATAGAAGGTCGAAAAATAGTCCAGCGTATTAAGCTGCTCAGCGATAGCACTACTGATTTCGCGCCGTCCATGACCAATATTGACGCACCAGAGCCCTGCCATGCCATCGAGCAGCCGCTCACCTTTTTCGGTATAGACATAAGCACCCTCAGCTTCTGATATCACCATTCTGCCCCCGGGCGCTTTTAGCGCGTGGGGCTCGCTGAAGCTGTGAACAAGGTGTTTATCCTGATCAAGAATAGCGTCGGTTCTGTCGTTTAACAAAGGCTCATTCATACGCGTTTTGACTCGATAAGCGGTTTGACTGGATTCGCCAGTAAAGGGAGAAGCCCGGTGACTTGTTAACCTCACCCTACCAGTAGCTCGCCTTGGTTGTCTCCTGCTTTGTTGACCTGCCAAATTTGCTTGCCAGATTGTCTCGCTAGATTTGCTTGCCAGATTGTGTCGCCAGATTGTGTCGCCAGATTGCCCTGCTTGACTGACCGGCTTGGTTGCTCGCCATTGCAGCTTGCTTATAGCCTGATCGGTAAGTGGTCTGCCTTGATGATTTATATCATATCGTGCAGCGCTATACTCACACGCTATCAGGTTGCCACAGGGTTGCCCGAGTATTGCCCAAGGATTACCAGAGGATTACCAGAGGCTTACCAGAGGCTTACCAGAGGCTTACCAGAGGATTACCCACGGCAACGGCGCACAGGTTTTCGGTTACACGGTATCGTTGATCTGTAATATGGCAATGGCCAGCAGGGCCCATCCAATGATAAACGCTACGCCACCCAACGGTGTGACGGGCCCTAACCAGCGCAGGGAGGTCAACGCCAAACCGTACAAACTACCCGAAAATAACACTACCCCCAATAGCATAAAACCGCCGGACCATCCGAGCAGTGCAATCTGTGTTCGCTGCAACAAAAGCGCAATAATCATCAGTGCGACGGCATGCATCATTTGATACTGAACGCCGGTTTGCCACGCTGACAGTGACGACGCTGACAGCGTATTGCGTAGCGCGTGTGCGCCAAAAGCACCGAACACGACCGAAAGGCCACCCAAGACTGCACCACACAACAGAAACACTTTCGTTAACAACATAGCCTCATCGCTCCCGCCCAGAGCCCTATCGTTTAATGGCCTTGAGCACCACAAACTTTGCGTTCGAATCTACTTTACGACAATTGCCAAACAATCGTTTTAATCGCACCTGATAATTCAGCTGACGGTTCGCCACCAGCCATATTTCACCGTGCTGCTGAAGCACACGTTTTGCGTGCTGGATCATGCGGGTCCCGACAGAGTCACCAACGACATGCTGCTGATGAAACGGCGGATTACACAAAATGAGCCCGGTTGAGTTATCCGGGGTATCACTTAAACCATCACCTGCCGTGAAAGTGACTTGACCGTGAATCTCGGGCTTTGCCCGTTTGACGTTTTCCATTGCACTTGCAATGGCCATATACGACTCATCAATAAAATGCACGGCAGCACTCGGATGTTTTTGTGCGTACACAATACCAAGAACGCCGTTACCACAGCCGAGATCGGTCACCGAGTCGAAGGGTTTGATGTCACCTATCTGAGTAATCAGAAATCGGGCGCCCAAATCCAGGTGATCACGGGAAAACAGGTTGGCGTGATTCACTAACGGAAACCCAACCTGCCTGTCGTTATAGGTTGTAGGGTATGGGTTGTTACCAGAATCCAGCGTGTCGTCCAGCGCGACAAACAGCAGTCTCGCCTTTTTTTCTGACAATGACGTTGTGACAGGACCCAGCAGCTTTTCAAACACGTCAAACGCCGAGCGCTGCAGATGCTTGACCATAGCGCCCGCTACTACCACCGCGTTAGCCTGTAAATGCGGCTTTAACCGGTGCAGTTGGTCTTCGAGCAACGCCGTTGTTTTAGGTACTTTGATTAGCACAAGATCAAACTTAGCCGCTAACGGTTCCAGCGAGCCGACGCAGGCAGGCGTGGTGTCAATGGCATTGGCGCCGCAGTTGTGCTCGAGAGCTTGCTGAGCGATGAAAGAGTCGGACCAGTGGGTGACATCATAAGCGCCAAGCACTGTGCCAAGTGCACCAAATTCATCATTAACCACCAAAATGCGCCGATTCGATAATTGATCAGACCCGATGTGTTGATGCACATGTTGCAGGAGCAGTTCGTCCGCTGCGTTCCAGGCGCGCAACTCATCTTTGTCGCGAACCGGCCAGCGACTCAGGTGATAGTCGCCAAAAGGCGAAGTCAGCGTATCCATAAAAATGTACTGCCCGGAAGTGAAGAGGTCCGCTGTGTAGAAGACAACGGACTACAAAGGAAGATAATCGGGCGCTAGTTTACTTGATAGGCCCAGTAATGCGCATCACTATCCTGCGTGTACGGCGCATTTTCCAACCGGGCGACCAGCGAGATCACACCCGATGCCACCAACTGATCGCTGACTTCACGGTAATCGCTGGCCTCATAGTACGTTGTTCGGGTGCTCACCATCACCAAACCACGCGGTCGAGTGATAGCTGCAAGGTGGTTCAGCGCCGTGGGGTGCACATGACCCAATGTAAAAACGCCACAGCAGAACGTGACGTCATAAGCCTGCTGCCATTGGACTGGCAGTGGTTGGTTCAGGTCGATATCAGCATATAATGCGCGATAGGGACACACACCGTTAATTTGCAGGCGCGCAGCCTGACTAATCATTTCGGGCGACAGATCCATACCGTCAATCACTCTGGCACCCTGCTCGTACAATACCCGCCCCACATGCCCGGTGCCGCATCCGACATCGGCGATACGCAGCGTGGGAAGTGCGCCTGGTTCCGGCAACACAGAGGCCCCGTCTTCACGAGACCCAAACGCGATTTCCTGAAAAAAATGACACAATACTGAAGCCCCGGTGTAATCACCGGCAAGATCGCTGTCATACGACGCGGCCCATGTCGCGTAATACGCCTTCAGCGCGGCCACACTGCCATCGAGGCTCAGCGCCTTGTTAATGTGCTCAGGTGCAGCCGATTTTTTGTTCATAGCGGTGAAACCCTGCTGTTTTTGGTGGCCCATATCGTGGCCCGAATCATCTCCCATATCGTGGCCCGTCTCATCAGCTGACTCGAGAACATGGTGGCATCACCACACCGTTAACACTCGCAACACTGCGCTTAAAGGCGGCTGTTGAAAAACTGATCATCTATGTTAGTTTAGCGAGCCCTACTCTCTAATCACGGTACCAGAAATCAATGCCAGACCTCATCTGCTTTGGTGAACCCATGGTCGAATTTAATGAACAGCGCGATGGCAGCTACCTGCAGGGCTTCGGCGGCGATGCCTCGAACTGTGCAATTGCCGCTTCGCGTCAGGGCGCTGCTACCGGTTTTCTGACCCATGTGGGCGATGACCGCATTGGACGTACGCTGTTTGAGCTGTGGCAGGCAGAGGGCGTCGACGCCAGTCTCGTCAAAGTTGACCCTGCGGCAAGCACGGGCATCTACTTTGTGACCCATTCCGAGGCAGGACACGAATTCAGTTATTACCGCGCGGGGTCGGCCAGCAGCCGGGTTGCCGCCCGTGATATCCCCGGAGATGCGCTGCAGCAGGCGAAGATACTGCACGTCTCGGGCATCAGCCAAGGCATTTCGTCCAGCGCCAGTGACGCGGTGTTCGCAGCCATGGATGCCGTCCGCGCCGGCGGCGGACGCGTGTCATACGACTCCAATCTCAGACTCAAACTATGGCCCCTGACCCGCGCCCGCGCCATTATTCATGAAGCGATGAGCCAGTGCGATATCGCCTTACCAGGCTTTGATGACGCCGTGCAGCTCACCGGTCTGGATCAGCCCGACGCAATTGTTGATTTTTATCTGACACTCGGCGCGTCCATTGTTGCGCTGACACTCGGTGAGCAAGGCACGCTCGTCGCAACCCCGGATAAACGCACCCGGATTGACGCATGGCCAGTCAAAGCGATTGATGCAACAGGCGCTGGAGACACGTTCGACGGGGCTTTCCTCGCGCGACTGATCGCAGGCGACGATCCGTTTGAAGCCGCCAGTTACGCCAACGCGGCGGCGGCGTTATCCACACAGGGCTATGGTGCTGTCGCACCGATTCCGGCACAACAAGCGGTGCAAGACTTTATGGCTAGCCATCAAGCTGTTTAAACCACCGGTGACATCGCGGGTTCGACAAGGCTCGCGTGAGCCGTGCGCCTGATATGCCGTAACAACGTCCAACGGATTTTTGAGTAGCACAACGGGCAAACCTGCGGCACTGTTCACTGGCACTGTTCACTGGCTCTGTTTACTGGCAATGCTTACCGACACGGGGTTTGAAGGCGGTTGATTTACCGGCAATTTGTTGACTGTCAGTTCGCTGCAGGGGGTGCCGACAACGTTTTAATCTCGCCAATCGAGTCATCACTGAGCGACTGCAACCGCGCGATATTATGCGCAGGAATCGCCTCGGGATCGCGCGATTGCGCTCGCTCGCGATTTAGCTCACGCGTCACACTCGTCTCTTTGAGCAACTGCAACACAGGATACGGCGCGCGGTTTGTGTAGTTCTCCAGATCTTCAGCCGTATTGCCGTCGAACCGGTAAGACGGATGAAAGCTCGCAATCTGATAATCGTCATCGGCCTGCCGCTCGGTTAAGTGTGTTTCAGCGATATACAACACATCCAGGTAATCGTCAAAATCAAACAGACCATCGGTGACAATAATCAGGCTGGTATCAAGGTTGTCGTTCTGATCAAGTTGGCTGATTTCTTCATCCATTAACGCCAAAATGGCCGCGAGATTACCCGGCACCGTCACCAGACGGTCG
>CALDUO010000131.1 GCA_937923745.1 uncultured Granulosicoccaceae bacterium | reverse complement strand
CATCTACATGAGCCGTTACCAAATAAGACCGGAAGAGCGAGCTCTCGCCAGTCTCTTCGGCTCTGATTTTGATGCTTACCGGCAGCGGGTGAGGCGCTGGCTTTAGGTAGTTTGCCCGCCCATAAAAGCGGGCCAGTGGTGCGCACCAGTGATGCGCACCAGTGATGCAGGTCAACGAAGTGAGCCTGACACCACCTCTCACAAACCGTCTGTGTTATCGGGTGCGCCCTCATTACCTTGCGTGGCACCGCGCGAGCTCCTTTTCTTTTTACCCTGACGGTTATCTCGCTTTGATTGACGTGTTGCCCTGAATTCAGTCGCACCTGACTGTTCTGCGTCCGAGACAGTGCCGTCACCATTGGTATCCAGTTGCGCATCAAATTGCTCGCGTCGGGCGGTTTTCGCGGCTTTTCGTTCATCGCGTGACAGGGTCCCGTCCCCATCAGCATCAAACTGCGCCAGCGTGGCTGCTTTGCGATCTTGTTTCAGGGTTTTGCGTTCATCCTGGGACAGGGTGCCGTCTGCATCTGTGTCGTACAGGTTAAGCAATGTGACGCGATGATTGTCACGGGCGGTTTTGATTTCTTCCGCTGAGATCACGCCATCGTTATCAAGGTCTTGCAGTAAAAGCGCTGTGTTCGCATGGGCAGACGGGGTAATCGTGGACAGCCACAGTCCAATTATGGCCGATGTGAGAAACAGGGGGGTGTTGGTTTTCATTATGCAGGCTCGTGTTAAAAGTTAAGTCATCAAGGTTATCAAACACAAAAGACCTTAAAATTTGGCCTTTGAAACCTTTAACGCGCCTGGTGGTGCATCGGTTGACAGATAACACTGGTGTCGACATCGGGTGTATTCAATGACGCCAGAGACAATCAAGCGTCAGAGACAACCAAGTGTCAGAGGCAACCAAGTGTCAGAGGCAACCATGTATCTGGTACAACCGAATATCCGGGACAACCAAGCGTTATGAGACAGGACGCCTGATCACACCGGCGTTGATTCTGGTTTGGACGTTTGTCGGTTTTGCGTTTTCAGGCGCAGGTTGCTTGATTGTGCTTTGCCCGCAACCAACGATTGGCAGTGCGGTATAAACGCACATAGGATAGGTATGACAAGGATTTCTAAACCGGTTATGCAGCGAGGGGTGTGAGCGGGACAGTTGACCCGCTCACAGTCAAAATTGCATGTTACTGACTGTTGGCTGCGAGTTGTGTGTCGTCGAGTTGCAGGTAAAGCAGGTCGCCCTGTTGTATAAGCTCGCCGGATAACGTGGCTTGTGTCGCGGCACGCTTGGCCAATAACTGCGAAGCACTGCTACCGTCTGGTTGCATCACAATATAGCCGAATTTATCACCGGTGCTGCTGTCTTCTACCACCAGCATCGGGGGTATACCGCCGAGCAGACAAACCTCAGCACAGGCACGATGAACCGGGCCGGCGCCGGGTTTCATTACACCCAAAAAACACTTGCTGTCGATGATTTCGCCTGTCAGCGTTGCAGGACCGAGCGTGCGTGCGGCAACGGTTGATAACGCGCTGCCTTCCTGTGTCGATGACGACTGCTCTGCAGGCGTGATATCGGTTTCGCTGGCAATCTCCAACATGTTCCAACCGCCTCGTTGAATCGCAAAGCCGGTGACCGACACTTGGGTATTGTGGTGAGCACTTGCAAACGCATCAGCACCGAACTTACCGGTCATTACCATCAGGTGTGACTCGATGCCAGCCTCTGTTTCCACGTGTAACACGGGGTAAGGAGACACTGACAGCAGCCCCGAGACCGTCACTGGTGCTGCGGTTTGCCAGACACCGGTACCGGCAGATTTTTGCGCATTGGCGATAGCAAAGCTGGTCAGTGCCGCGAGTGCCAGGATAATCAGTGATACCAGCACATAAAATCGTTTGAGCGCTGTAGGCATCTTCAGATAACCCACAAAAAAAGAGTCGCGCTGATCAGCCATGGGTGACATCCTTTATTTGAATAATGGGGCGCTCGGTACCCCGGGGCAGCGCTTTTCGCTGTACAAACACGTGATCACCTTCCACTTTGACATTATAGGTTTCAATTTTTTCAGTAAACGGTGGTGGTGATCTGCCGTCTTCGGGTCTGTATTCATAGCCGTGCCACGGGCAGACGATCTTGCCATTCTTGACACACCCGTCCCCCAACGGTCCGTTTTGGTGCTGACAGGCATTGGCCACGGCGCAGAGTTTGGTGTCGTCGTACCGAAACAACGCAACCCGTTCGTCGTTACCCATATCGATGGTGATCGCCCGGTTGTTTTTAATGTTTCTCCATGGCCCGGCATCAACCCAGTCAGTCGACTCACTGGTCATATCCGCGCCCGACCGACGAAAGGCCGCGACTATATGCAGCCCGCCAACCAGCGCAACCGACCCAACCACCAGAATGGGCAGCAGCCCGGTGTCGTCTGCTTGCAGCGCGCCACCCAGCACATGAAGCACAATCAGAATCCATGCTGGATAGACCAACATATGCAACGCTTTCCAAAGCGGTGCGCCGAGGTTGGTGTTCCAGTAATCGTGGCTCGTTGCGGCAAGTAAAAAGAGGATAACCAGTGCAATAGCACCGAAGGCCTGAAACGGTACGTCGGACACTGTGTCGTAGCTACCGCCCGAAGTAAACACTGACTCGATGGGGTTAACCGAACCAAAACTGTGGTACCAGAACACCGCCAGAAAAGCATGTAACAACGCGATAATAAACGTTGAGACTCCCAGATGCCGTCGGTTGTACAGCAGTGGCAGAAAACGATGGTTCAAGCGTGCGGCAGGTCCAATGCAGAGCAGCAGCGTTAACATCAGAAATGCGCAGGTGGATAGCGCTCGCATCATGACAATGATGGGCGACAGCGCCTCATCGCCAGCGTATGCCGCGCCAGTGACCAGCATAAACATCACGATATAGGCAACGATGGCGATCCACATGATCGCATCGTAGATTTTCTTGTTTCGGTTCCAGCCGACCGTCTTATAACCTGCGCTCATGGTGTCACCTGTTCTGAGTCGATGTGTTTTCGGAGGAGTTTGGGGCGGTAACCCATAACCGACCATGCCTGACTGACAGATTGGGCCATGCTCACGGTAATCGATTATCGACCGGTTGATCGGTGGTGGTGAGGTCCGGCAGATCATTTGCGCTGATCGGCTGGTCACTTGTCGGGGTTGATGACAGATCAAGCCAGCTGTACAGGGTCAGTAGCAGCAGTAGCGGGGCAGCCACCATCCAGATGCCACGGTGCCAGCGGCGGTGTGCTTGTTTCACAGTAAGAAGACTCCTGCCGGATTAAAACGGGGCCGCGCAGTTATGCATCCGGCGCTATGCTGAGTGCGGTTGTGTGTTTCCGCGTTAGTCTGCAGTCGTGGTTTTGCCAGAGACAATACGAACCAGTAAATAGGGCCACAACACAAGACAGGCCGGAAACAACAGCAGCCGAAAGCGGATTGGTGATCCTTTCGCGTCTGGCTGTAGCATTGAGTAACCGCGAATGACAAAAAACAGTCCAAACAGCGCGCCGATGACACAATAAAGTTGTAGTAGAGTACCCATGGCCCAAGTATAGGCGGGGTTGGCAATATTGTCATACACCTTAGAGCGTCTGCAGCTACACTCTGTACCGTGACCGTCGTCGTATCACGCGCGATCCTTCTATGACAACCGAGCCCCTGACATCGCCTCATGTTAAGAGCCACCGCTATTCCTCGACGAGTTGTTCAGCGATTTACTGGTCTGCGATGGGCTATTCTGCGACTGGCGTTTCGGCAACCGATTGCTCGGCGAGTTGGACTTTTTCAACCTGCACGTCAACCGCTAATGGTTGGTGTTATTGCCTGCTGTGTATTGGGCATTTCAGCGTGCACCATTGTCGGCAGAATCCCTGTGACTGAATCATCGGCAGACCAAAACAGTGACCCGAATCCAGACTCAAGGTCTGATTCAAGCGCAGCACTTGGGCAATCCCGAAGCCTGCCTCAAGACCAATCTCAAGATCAATCTCAAGACAAATCCGGGCGCCTTGGCCTGTCGACCCTGGATCTGATCAACCTGCCAATGAATGAACCGATCGAGTTCGTACAGCGTAGTGCGTCGGTTTTCTGGGGGTCACAGGCAGTTTGCACCACAATCAAAACGGGGGTTGGCTTGACACGGCGAAGCTTTCTGCTGGAACGGTGTCGGTATACCAACGCCACGCAACAATCGCTGTGTGGTCTGTACCCGGAGACAGCTGTCTATCATTTTCTGGAGGGCAAGCTGGTGCAGTTTCGCGCTGAATTTGCAAACGCCGCAGCGGACAACAAGCTGGCGGGTTGCGTCAGCGATCATCTGTTGTCAGCACGTTACCGGGTGGTGGCGGGAGACGGTGATGGTGTTGCGTTGCTGCGGTACCGGTCTTCGGACGACCTGCAGCAAGTGACGCTGGGTGGTTATCAGCTGATAACCCAAGACCTGGTCGCTGATCCGTCAGGCCCGCAAGAATCAGGCAGTGGCCAAACAGACAGTGGCAAGTCAGGAAGCGATCAGTCAGACAATGGTCAATCGGTGACGGTATCGCTCATGCCGCTCGCCGCGCGGATATTGGGATTACGCGGCACGCTGTAGGCGCCTGCCCAATCCTGCCAACCAAGGCCTGCCAACCAAAGCCTGCCAACCAAAGCCTGCCAACCAAAGCCTGCCAACCAAGGCCTGCCAACCAAGGCCTGCCAACCAAGGCCTGCCAACCAAAGCCTGCCAACCAAGGCCTGCCAACCAAAGCCGTTGACCAGCATTGAGAACCAGAGCCGCTACCTGCCCATGCAAGGTGCCAGCTGCCGTCAACTATTGAGTGAGCAACAGCTGAGGTGTCAGATCGATACCCAGTCCACATTCTGACTCGAGCCCGGGGGTTTGGCCTGCCGTCCATTCGAAGCTCTGGTTGAGCAACTCTGTCACTGCCAGATCCAGCTCTGCAATTTCGCTGATCATCGCCCGGCAGATATTGGCATCCTGAACCGGTGCCGCACTAATTTCATCAAGGAAAAACGAT
>CALDUO010000130.1 GCA_937923745.1 uncultured Granulosicoccaceae bacterium | reverse complement strand
TGGCCCGTGCTATGGCCCGTGCTATGGCCCGTGCTATGACCAGGGCTGTTGCCCATACTGTCGCCCATACTGTTGCCCATACTGTTGCCCATACTGTTGCCCATACTGTTGCCCATACTGTTGCCCATACTGTTGCTTAGGCTCTCAGTGAAACGTGTCTCGTCGAACGTAGCGTAGTCGGCGTCTTCAGCAGGTAGCTCGACACTGGCGTAATCGTCACTCTGTGCGTACCGATTGTGGTTGTCACGGTAGTATTGAGCGTCTTGTTGTGGGACTTGTGGTTGCGCCTCGTCGGTGTCCCATGGATCGGCTGCATATCCTGCCTCCGCCTCGCTATTGCCCAGCGCATCGACATGGTCTGTGAGGCCAAGTGGATCACTATCGGGTTGAGCATCACCCTGATGCTGCCTGGGTGCCTTGGGACGACCGGTAAAGTACAAAAATACCAAAATCGCGACGCCTGCCAGCAGCAGGATCCAGCGCAGATTAGACATAAATTGGTCTCCCCCGGGAGGTGGTAAGGGTGTCTTGAGTGACCGTACCCTTAAATGCAGGGCGGTTCAACAGCCCCAACGTGATAGTGCGTTTGATAGGCTCTGCCGAGATGGTGTCAACGGGCGCCGTTTGCGGCTCTGGTTGCTGTCTTGGTTGCTGCCTTGGTTGCCGCCTTGGTTGCTTTGGGGGCATCAAACACCCGCAAGTTCGACAGCCTCGTCGACATCGACCGCTACCAGCCGTGATACACCCGGCTCGTTCATGGTCACCCCCATCAGGTGGCTGGCCAGTTCCATGGTGATTTTGTTGTGTGTGATAAAGATAAACTGCACACGCTCGGACATCTCTCGCACCAGCTCGCAGAAACGCCCTACGTTAGCATCATCGAGTGGCGCATCAACCTCATCGAGCATACAAAACGGAGAGGGATTGAGTTCGAAAAAAGCGAAAACCATCGCCACAGCCGTTAATGCTTTTTCGCCACCAGAGAGCAAATGAATGTTGGTGACATGTTTACCCGGCGGCTGGGCAAGCACACTGACACCGGTGCTGAGGAGATCATCGCCGGTCATTTCGAGATGAGCGTTACCGCCGCCAAAGAGACGGGGGAAAAATTCTTGCACCTTGGCATTGACCAACTCGAAGGTGTCTTTAAAGCGGGTTCGGGTCTCTTTATCAATGCGGGCTATCGCCTGCTCCAGCGTGGTTAATGCATCGGTGACATCAGCGTGCTGTGAATCGAGGTATTCCTTGCGTGTCAGCTGCTCTTCGTACTCGTCAATTGCGGCAAGATTGATGGGCCCCAGTCGTTGAATTTTTCGTTCAAGGTCTTCCATTCGCCGGGTCCATTCCGGCAATGTTGCCTCACTCGACAGGGCGGCAAGAATAGCTTCGCGGTCAAACTCTCCGGCGGTCAGCTCTTCTTCAACGGTTTTCAGTCGAACGCGCGCTTCCTGACTTTCCATTTGTTTGGTTTGCAACGCGTCGCGTATGGTACCGGCAAGGTTCTCGAGTCTGACGCGGTTTTGCTCATGTTCACGCAACCGGCTCTCAATGGTTTCCAATCCGTCGCGGGCTTTGGCCAGCGATGTTTCGGAGGTCTGGTGTGCTGACAGCACATCGGCCAGTTCTTCTTCGAGCCGGATCACCGGGTCGTCGTCTTCTTCTACAATAGCGAGGCTTAACGATTCACGTCTGGCCCTGAATTGCTCTAACTGAGCCTGTACGCGTTCCAGATTAGCGGCCGTGGTCTGACGGGCGGTACGCATAGACTCCACCCGAATAGCCAGTTCCTGACCCTTTGAGCGGTCTTGCTCTGACTGTTGACGTGCATCGGTAAACGCCTCTTTCAGTGCATCCTGTTCCTCACGGAGCAGCTCGCCCTCTTCAGTGAGTTGATCTATTTGCGCCAGCGCTTCGGAGCGATGCTCTTTTGAGACCAGTATTTGTTCCTGGTCCTGCTCGCGCAGCTGTCGGGTGTCTTCAATTTCGGCGGCAAGCTTACTCTCACGCAGATGCAATTGCTCCAGCTGACGCCGCCCGCTGACAAGGCTCGACTTGACACTGGCAAGTTGCCGCATCACTTCGTTAAAACTGTGCTGCAGCGTGTCGCGGCGAGTTTCATGCTCTTGCAAACGAAGATTGATGTCGTCGATGGACTGGTTGAGTTTATCAGCCGATTTTTCATCAGTCTCAAGCGTGGCTTTCAGATCTTTGATTTCTTGCTCACGTTGCAGCACGCCACTTTTGACATCGACCTCACCCACCCGTATCCAGCTTTGACCGAGCCAAATGCCCTCGGGTGTCACGATAGATTCTCCGGCTCGCAACGAAGACCTGCGTGACAACGCAGCATCAAGCGTTGGTGCCGTTTGTATGCCAGCCAACAGAGAGTGAACAGGCAACGCGGAGCTGACGCAGTCAGCGAGCAACGTCACACCCGCAGCCGCTGAAGATTCGGTGGCAGTGGCCTGTTGTTCGAACAGGGTGACCTGTCCGCTGGCATCTTCGTTGCCAGACTCGCGAGTAATTTCTTCGCTGAGTCGTCTGGCCAGATCGTCGAGTCCGTCGACACAGACGGCTTCGAGCGTTGACCCGAGGACACGCTCAACAGCAGCCTCCCAACCTGGCTGCACGGTCATTTGTTGCGCAAGGCGTGGTTGTTCATTGAGCGATTCGCGCTCTAGCCAGCGAGTGCCTAGGGAATTGTTTTGCCCAAGCGCAGCCTGCTGCAGCGCCTCTAATGAAGACAGGCGTCCGGTACCGGCCTGAATTTTTGAACGCAGCTCATTCAGGGCGTTGGTGGTATTTTGATGGTCATCGCGCAGCGTCTGCAGGTCTTCGCTGGCTGCTTGCAAGGACTCCGAAAAACGCTCCTCTTCACCGGCAAAATTCACCTCTTCGCTGATCCATTCGGTCAGCTGAGCGTTTAACGAGTGAATGTCGAGTGATTCTTGCTCGGCTATCAGTTTTTCGAGGCGGGTATCGAGTTGGCTGACGCCCCGCTCCAGTTGGTCCATTCGTGAGCGCTCCAGTTGCGCTACCCGAGTTGACTCATTGTTACGGGAAGACCAGCTGTCCCAGCGAGCCTGCCATTCGTCGAGACGAACACGTGCCTGCTCCAGCATTTGTGCGGACAGCCGGGCAGACTCCTGCAGTTGGTCATAAGCAGGCTCATCGCTCTCCATCGACTGATCGATCTCGCCAATGCGCTGCTGGTCTTCTTTGAGGTGGCGCTCGGCATCGGTGATTGACTGTTCAATCTGTTGTAACTCGGCACTTTGCTGGGCACGACTTTCACGGGTGTGCTGAATAGACTGCTCCAGGCGCGACACATCAGCGGCGAGCTGATAGTACTGAGCCTGTTGTGCGTTAAAACGCTCTTGTGCCGTGACCTTGTGCTCACGTTCCTGCTCAATCAGTGATTCAACCTGCCGCTGCGAGGTGAGTTCTTTTTCGAAGGACAGCGCTTTTTCACGAATGACTTCATCGTGTGCGGTAACGGAAGCCTCAAAATGCTGCCAGCGCAGCCCGAGCAATTCGCCTCGCACCTCACGCTCTTCTTCTTTGAGCACCCGATACCGTTCAGCCGTATTCGCCTGACGCTTTAAATGGGCCAGTTGCTTGTCGACCTCTTCGCGGAGATCGTCGAGGCGATCGAGGTTATCGCGGGTATGACGGATTCTGTTTTCGGTCTCGCGACGACGCTCTTTGTATTTGGATATGCCAGCGGCCTCTTCGAGATAGACCCGCAGTTCCTCTGGTTTGGCTTCGATCAGGCGCGAGATCATACCCTGTTCGATGATGGCGTAACTGCGTGGGCCAAGACCGGTGCCGAGGAAAATATCGCGAATGTCGCGACGCCGGCAACGGGTGTTGTTGAGTAAGTAGCGGGACTGTCCGTCACGGGTAACCTCGCGACGCAGGGCGATCTCTGCGTAGGCGGCGTATTCGCCACCGAGTGAGCCGTCGGAGTTATCGAACACGAGTTCGACCGACGCCTGACTAACGGGTTTGCGGGATGCAGAACCGGTGAAGATGACGTCGTCCATAGACTCGCCGCGCAGGTGCTTGGCAGAGGACTCACCCATAACCCAGCGCACGGCGTCGATGGTGTTGGACTTACCGCAGCCATTGGGACCAACGATACCGGTGAGTTTATCGGGTAACGACACCGAAGTCGGGTCAACGAAAGACTTGAAACCCGACATTTTAATGCTGGTTAAACGCATAACGCTTGGCAGTCGTTCCTTAACGGTCTTGAATGAGACCGGATAGTTGGATCGTTATTCAGTGCCTGTTCGCCGTCCGTGTCGGTGACGGTGATCCGGTACCCCCCGCTGCCGGTCCCGTAACGGGGCTATTTCCGACAGCGCATAGTGTACTGTTTTTTAACTCACATGGCACGCACGCAACGCAGCTTGTTACAGCCTGATTGCGGTCTTGGCGAGCAGACCGTTACACTCTGCCGATACGCTTTCGAGACACCACATTGTGAACAACATCGTAACTGGCCTCGCTGCTGTAATGGACGGCCTGTCGTTGGTACGTCAACGGGGACTTCGACGGTTTGTCGCCATTCCGATTTTGATCAACCTCGTGGTTTTTATCACACTGGGCTGGTGGCTGGTGGGCCAGTTTGAAAGCTGGCTCGAATCGTTGTCGTGGCTGGAACGTTGGGCAGACGTGTGGTTGGTGGGCGGAATTATCACGGTGATGCAATGGTTGTTCGGCATTGTATTACTGGTTATTGCGTTCTACACCTTTACCGTCATTGCCAACCTGATCGGTGCTCCGTTCAATGCGTTGCTCGCCGAAAAAGTTGAAGCGCATTTGCGCGCCGGAGCCACCGCATCACAACCGGTAGACTGGTGGGCACTGGTCCGATCGGTGCCCGGCTCCATCATCAATGAGGCCAGCAAACTGCTGTACATGATCAAATGGCTGATACCACTCGGTATTTTGTATCTGATACCCGGCTTGCAGATTCTTGCCGCACCACTGACTTTACTGTTCGGTGCGTGGATGCTTGCGGTGGAATACATGGACTATCCGATGGGCAATCACGGCATGAATTTTCGGTCAGTCCGTGCGCAGCTCAAAAGCCGTCGCGCCAGTTCACTCGGGTTCGGTGCCGGTGTGACACTGTTAACGCTGGTCCCGGTGCTCAACCTCGTTGCAATGCCGGTGGCTGTCGCTGCGGCGACATCGTTGTGGGTAAAACAAAACCAACAGTCGCCTGACCGCAATGAATAACTGATGGGGTGGTCAAGTAACGAAGTAGCAGGGTCACTGGCCGGCTGGGTCACTAGCCGGCTGGGTCACTGGCCGGCTGGGTCACTGGCCGGCTGGGTCACTGGCCGGCGGGTCACTGGCCGGCTGGGTCACTGGCCGGTTAAGTCGTGGGCCGGTTAAGTTATGGAGCAGTCAGTCGCCGAGGGTGGCGGGCGATACACCTGCGGGCAACAGGCTCAGTGCCGGTGATGCTCGCGTCCGGGTCTACCACCATCACGCCCTGATTTACCACTGTCTCGTTTGGGTTTACGGTCGGCAAACGGGTTGGTTCCCTGCCTGAATTCGAGGCGCAACGGCGTGCCGAAGAGTTTCAGCTCTTTTTGAAAGAAGTTGGACAGGTAACGCTGATAGGCACCGGGCACTTTCGACGTCTGGTTACCGTGAATCACGATAACCGGCGGGTTCATGCCGCCCTGGTGCGCGTAACGCAGCTTGATTCTGCGACCATTGACCAAGGGTGGCTGATGCTGCTCAACAGCGTATTCAAGCATACGCGTCAATCTTGGCGTCGACAGGTCTTCAAAGGCCGACGCATACGCACGGTTGATCGATTTGAACAGATCGCCAACCCCGGAGCCTTTTAGCGCACTGATAAAATGGATGCGCGTGAACTTCAGAAATTCAACCCGACGCTCCAGATCAGCCTTCACGTCCTCACGCTGCTCGGAATCGATGGCATCCCACTTGTTCACCGCGACGACCAGTGCTCGGCCTTTTTCGAGAATAAACCCAATGAGGTGCAGGTCCTGGTCGGTCACACTGGCATCCGCATCCATCAGATACACACAAACATTACAGTTCTCGATGGCCTGCAGCGTTTTGATCACACTGAATTTCTCAACGGTCTCATTGACCTTGCCACGGCGACGCACCCCTGCCGTATCAATGAGTGAGTAGTCGCGATCACCGCGGGTAAACGGGACCGTTATCGCGTCGCGGGTGGTGCCGGGCCGATCAAAGGCGATAACACGCTCATCGCCCACCAGACGGTTGATCAGCGTAGATTTGCCCACGTTGGGTCTGCCGATAAACGCAATACGGATATCGCGCTCAACCGGCGCAGGCTCAGGCTCGAAGATACCCGGCAGACGCTCGGCGACCTCTTCGAGCAGCGAGTGGACACCTCGATTGTGAGCGGCCGCAATACTGACGGGCTCACCCAGTCCCAGCTGATAGAAATCGAGTCGCGCCTGTTCGTCACCGATGCCATCAACCTTGTTGACGGTCAGCACCACGGTGCATTCGAGTTTTCGTAACCCGTTCGCAATTTCGGCATCGACGGGCGTGCAACCCTCCCGCCCGTCGACCATAAATACCACGACAGTGGCTTCCTCAATCGCAAGACGTGTTTGGTTGGCCATTTCCTGATCAAGCGTGTCGTCTTCTCCGCTCAGGCCACCGGTGTCGACCACCAGGCAATCGTAATCTTCAATTTTACAGTCGCCATACTGGCGGTCGCGGGTCAAACCCGGGAAGTCGGCCACCAGCGCATCACGCGTGCGCGTCATTCGATTAAATAACGTTGATTTTCCGACATTGGGTCGGCCCACGAGAGCGATAACGGGTTTCATTAGGTGATTATGACCGGGAGCAGGATGGGCACCGAAGGGCCGAGCGAATAGCGGAAAATTCTCCGACACCCCCCATTGTCTCACGAAAACAGGTTTCACCCAATCAGGCCGCTGGCCACGCGACACACAGTACAAAAAAAAGTGCGGTATGGGCGACGGTAATAATTCACAAATTACGCCTTAAACCCTCGCCAGAACCGGCCGCTACACCAAGACAGTACAAGACATTTTGTCGACTCACTTTCAGGCAGGACCGATACGTTCAACTTCACCATGAACGAGTTCACAGTTTTCAGTGCAAACGGGTACCTCAAGATCCTATGATCATGAAGTCGTACACCGTGCAGCAAAAATTGACCTTTGCTCTGGCAGCAACAGTTGCTGCGTCTGTGGGCGTCTATCTCTTTGAGATACTCACGGGTGTTGCAACGGCGGGCCTCGGTTCCAACATCCCGTCGCAGCGTCTGACCCAACTAGACAATCAACTTCGCTGGACGATTGGGGGCGGCATACTGCTGTTATTGGTCAGTATGTTGATGCATCTGCCCAACCGTTTTAAGCGCCTTCGCATGCGCCAGGAACAGCAGCTCGTTTCCGACTCGATTGATGAGATTAACGAAGGTTTCATACTGCTCAACAGAGCTGGCCGTGCCATGGTCGTCAATGCCACGGTGCCCAAACTGTTGCCGGGATTGGCAGAGCAGTTGGAAACCGGCACGTACAAAGAGGCGATGGAGCAACTGATGAGCAGCAGTGCCATCGCTCAGCTCGGCCGACGTCAAACTCACAAAGACGAGAGCGAACAGAGAGCCGCACTAAAAAGCGTTGATGGTCATCGATCAGAGTATCGAACCGCTGGCGGCTTGTTTTTGCGGGTATCCGAAAAGAATCTTCGCGCAGGTGGTCAGGTTATTACCTTCACGGATATCACTGACCTGAAAAAAATCGAAGACAAGCTGCACCGCCAGGCTAACTACGACTACCTGACCGGTATCGCCAACCGCAGTCATTTTTTACAGCGCCTTGAAGAATCTATTGAACGCGCGAAGCGCACTGACCGTAAAGTGGCGCTGATGCAGTTTGACCTCGATAAATTCAAACAGGTTAACGACACCCTTGGACACGCTGTCGGTGATGAGCTGCTGGTGGAGACCGCCCGGCGCATTAAAGACAATCTACGCCAGATTGACCTTGCTGCCCGTACAGGCGGTGATGAGTTTGTCGCGATCATTGACCAGATCACCGACCAAAGCGAAGCGATCATCTCTGCCGAACGAATTCTGTCCGAGCTCTATCAGGAGTTGGAAATCGATGGCATGCAGGTCGATTTTAGTGCCAGTATCGGTATTGCCATCTTCCCGGATCATGCTCAGGACAGCATCACACTGATGCAGCACTCTGACCTTGCCTGCTACCGGGCCAAAGAACAGGGCAGAAACAACTTCCAAATTTACGGCTCTGATCTCAAAGTGCAGGCTGTAGCGATGGTGACTTTGGAGTCTCGACTGCGGAAGGCTATTGACGAAGATTCACTCTTTGTGACCTACCAGCCGCATCTGCACCTGGAGTCAAATGAGCTGCAGTACGTTGAAGCCTTCTCACGCTGGCACGATGAGCAGCTGGGCACAGTATCACCGGATCAGTTTATTCCTATTGCCGAGAAAAACGGCCTGATAACCCGACTGGGTGATCAAGTCATGCGCAAAGTGTTTGCACAGCTGAAACTCTGGCAGGAACAGGGTTTTGATAAAATGCAGGTCGCCGTTAACGTGTCACAGCGACAACTCTATCAACCTCAGTTTGTCGATAGCATTGTGTCGTTAAGTGAAGAGTACGAAGTAGATACCAAAAATCTGTTGCTGGAAATCAAGGAACAGGTGATCGCGGAACATAACGACACATCCAAGCAACGGTTGGTCGCTCTGGCAGAACACAACATTCGGTTCGTTCTGGACGACTACGGCGTTGGCTCATCATCACTGCTGAATATCAGAAACCTGCCCATTTATGCACTAAAAATTGATGGCGGTTTTATTCGACGAATCACAACCGATGAACCCACCCGTGAAATCGTCAGGGCAATGATCTCCAGTGCCAAGAACCTACAGCTCGATACTATTGCAGAGTGTGTAGAAACAGCCGAGGAAGCAGCACTGCTCAAACAGATGGGTTGTACGATGATTCAGGGTTACTTCGTAGGATCACCGAAGACGTCAACCGAAGTGGTCAAACACTACCATGCGCAGTACCTGCGTGATGAAGAGGCGTTAAAGCGAGCCTGATCCTGAACAAGCCACACTAAGATTTAACCAACGGTTTCATTGACCGGGGGCTCAGTCGGACCCACGTGTAATTGATCCAGAGCTAATTGATCCAGCGCTCGATCGTTCCTGCGCTTGGTCGACCTTAGCGCTGGTTGACCTTGAATTTTGCCAGCCGGCAATTTGGTTAACTGTAAATTTGGTTAACTTTCAATTTGATAAACTGGCAATTCCGGCTAGATCGCCATCTACCCAGCCACCTACCCAACCACCTACCTAGCCATTTAATTGGCCATCTAATTAGCTAGGGTTTTAATCGCTCTGAGCTTGCCGTCAGCAAACTGAACCACTAACTGACCATCGACCACCAGAGGCTCGCTTCCGCGCCCGGATGATCCAGTGTCGAGTCTGCCTTTCAGTTCACCAGACGCTGTATCGAGCAGATGCACGATCCCCTCGAAATCAACAGTAACCACAGCCCCACCGATCAATACCGGTCGAGTGACCTTACGACCCACCAGTGCTGTTTGTTCCCACAACATCTCCCCAGTGTCTTTGTCCAACGCGACGACCCGGTCTGTCTCGTCAATGGCGTACAGCGCCGATTCAGACTGACTGATACCAACCGTGGTCGACAGCGGCGCTGACCACAATTGATTACCCCGTTGTGGCTCCAGGCGAGCAACGTTACCCTGGTAACCTGCGGCATAGATATAACGGTCATCGAGTAAAATATTGGCATCAACGTCCACCAGTCGCTCAATTTCAGAGCGCCCTGACGCGACAGTCAAGCGCGACTCCCACAGCGTGCCTCCGTTGTCGAGCGATAACGCAACGACTCTGCCGTCATCCAGCCCCAGCAGTACGCCGGTAGGCAGGAGCACTGGCGGGCTGTAACCGTAAACGGTCAGCGCAGGCGGTGTATAGGTGCGGGTCCAGCGCTCGGTACCGGTGACACCGTCGAGTCCGACAATACGCCCGTCAGCACCCCGTGCGACCACCACACCGAACCCGGTAGCCACTGCCGACAGAACTTCCGAGGACATGTCATAGGTCCAGAGATCATCGCCTGATTCTGCGTCCAGGGCGGTGAGTTGACCCTCTCGATTGGCGACGACTACACGCGTCTCGTCTGCGGCAACACCACTACGTAACGCCGACTGCACTCGACGCTGCCACTTCAGCGCACCGGTATTGGCGTTAACAGCGCTGACACGACCGTCAACACCAGCGGCGTATACCGTGTCGCCAACACTGACCGGACGAAAGCTGGACACATTTTTTTTATCACGTTTGCCGACATTAACCGTCCATTGCGTCGCTGCCGATACGGTACGCTCAATGGCAGTCAACGGCGTTGGAGGAATCAGAGGTCCGTCTTTGGCACAACCACCCGCCACCAACACCAGCAGCACCAGTGCCACGGATTGGGTCGACTGCAAACACCGAACACGGCGACTGTGTCGGAAGCTAGCGTAGGTTGCTCTTTCGTTCATTAGCTCTGATCAGCCGAGGTGGCGTCGGCCAGATCTTCCATCTTGATGTTGACAATCCGCTCGCCGGTCATGGTCGGCGCGTTATCCAGTGCTTTTTGATACGCGGCCCGCGCTGCGACCGCATCACCCTTCGCTGCGAGCACGTCGCCGCGAATCTCCTCTGTCACCCCAATATAACCCTCTGGAGGATTAACCGGCAGTATCGCCAATGCCTCATCGTGCTTGCCGCTAGCACCGAGTACCCGAGCCAGCCTGATCGAGGCCAGTCCTGCCACTGCAGCTTCCGGAGAGTGATCTACCGCCCACTGCAGCTTGGCTGCCGCGCCATCGAGATCACCTTCCTGAATCAGTACCCTTGCTGCTGTCATGCTGGCCAGCGTGGCATAGAGAGAGCCGCTTTGATTGTCTTGTAACGCAGCAGCTATCTCGACAGGGTTGTTCTCTGCGTTGTCGTCTTCAACAGCAAACATCACTGATGCAAACTGCTCGGATGCTTCCTCGGCCTGCGCCTGGTTGTAGCGACCGTAGGCCTGCCATCCGCCAATAACGCCCACCCCAAGCACAATACCCACAATCACGGAACGACCGTTGTCTTTCCACCACTGCTTTAGCGCTTCGACCTGTTGCTCTTCGGTTTCGTAATCCACTCGACTGTCTCTTGTTGCCTGTTGGCTAGAGTCCGGTGCCAAACCAAAAGTTCAGACCGGACATTCGGTTAATGATAGGTTTCTGTTGTCTCGCCAGTGTTAGCCAGCCAGTGTTAGCCAGCCAGTGTTTGCCAGCCTGTTTTCACTGGGCCGGCTTCTGCCAAACCAGTTAACGCCGGGCCAGTTTTCGCCAAGACTGTTTACGCTGGAGCAGCCTGCACCAGAGAGGCCCGCAACGTTTGTAACATGTCATCTCGCGACAGCGTGACCTGCTCTTGGTCATTGGCAAGCAACTGCTTACCGAGTGACTTGAGCGTTAACGTGCCGTTCTGAACTTCGTCTTGACCAATCACGATGGCGAAATCGGCACCGGATTTGTCTGCTCGCTTGAACTGGCTCTTGATGCTGCCCGGCACGGCCCGACGCGTAACCCGCAGCGATGGTATCTCATTACGTAACCATTCGCCGACTGACAGGCTCACTGCATCACCACCGTAATCATCTGCATCGTCAGTGACAATCAAAAATACGTCAGGGCTATTCTGATATTGACCAGGCTGCAAATCAGTCATCAGCGCAACCAGTCGCTCTAGCCCCATCGCCCATCCAACACCGGCAACGGGTTTGGAGCCGAGCTGCTCAAATAGCGTATCGTACCGACCACCGGCGCAGACCGCCGATTGGGCACCCAGTTTATCGGTAGTCCATTCGAAAACGGTGTGGCTATAGTAATCGAGACCACGCACCAATCGCGGATTTTTTACGTAACTGACACCTGCATTATCCAGCAACGCTTGCAACGTTTGAAAGTGTTCGGCAGACGCT
>CALDUO010000129.1 GCA_937923745.1 uncultured Granulosicoccaceae bacterium | reverse complement strand
CCGGCTCTGACCACAACTGAATCTGCGCCCGTGTCTCGGCGATCCAGTGACGATAATTAACACTGAGCATGCGCTCTGGTGTTGTCCCGTGACCGCTGAGCAGTATTGCCCTGACATCAAACCCCATATCGGCGAGCACTTGACCGAAGTCATGCCAAACAAAGGCAGAATCACTGAGACCATGAATCAATAAAAACCTGCCGCGATACGGCACATCACTGTTGGCGGCCAGAAAAAACGGGGCGTTTAACTGTATTTGTGCTTCCGTGCGATTCAGGTCATTGTTCTGCAGGAGCCATTGCTCCACGTCGCTCACCCAGCCGGCAAAATCTGCACGGGGCTCAGGGAATGCAACCGACAGGGAATGGGACCCGGGTGCAACAGTCTGGGTGGTAACAGGCTGCGCGAATATGGGTGGCAAGAAAACGGGTTGCGAATAAACAGGTTGCGAAAAAACGGGCCGGGTTGACCGGGATTCGGCAGGCTTCGATGTGTCGGCAACCGTGGAACTGGATAGAGCACCGCCGATACACATGACGATAGTTAAGCAGGCGTAAAACAGACCGCGTCTCGGAAACCGCCCTAATGAGATCATCAGCGTATGGGCAACGTTGTCACGGAAACACGGAACCGTCACAGACAATACGAACAGTTTGCACACTGTTATTACCCATGCCGTTGTAGTCGCCTGTCGGTACATCCGGCTGCACAATACCGTGCGCATCTGTGGCGCGACAACTCAACACATGAGCGCCTTCGCTGATCGTGACATCAGCCGACCAGTGTGACCAACCATACCGATGTTCCGACGGCGTCACCGTTGCATCGTGGTAGTCACCATTCAAACCCAGTTCCACGCGTTGGATGCCCCTGCCCCCACCTTTGCCCAACTCATTGCCCAACTCATTGCCCAGCCCTTTACCGGAACCTCTAACCAAGCCTTGGCCCTGACCAGCATCAGCATCGATACCACAGCCACCCCATGCCCGACCGGTGATTCGGTGAGTACCGGGTTGCACGAGCCTGACACGAGTCGACCAGTCAACCAAACCAGGCGGCTGCATCAGTGATTTCGGTTTTAACGTGGTGACCGGCTGGCCAGGGTCGTCAGCATCCCGGCGATACCGGTACGTGCGAACCTGCTGGTAACCCTGAAACGCATGGTCAATAGCAGTAATACAGTCCAGCCATTTGACGCTGGCCATCCCATACCAACCCGGCACAATCAGCCGTAACGGGAAGCCGTGTTGTGGCAACAGCGGCTGGCCGTTCATCGCCCAGACCAACATGACCTCCAGGGTGTCGATCTGCTGCAGTGTCAGGCTTCGTTCAAAGTGATGCACCTGCCCACCGTCGGCTCCACGGTCTACACCACTGAACACCAGTTCCTCGCAGCCCCCGGCTAACGGGTGATCCTTGAGCACGTCTGTCAATCGAACCCCGGTCCAGCGCGCAGTACCGACGGCACCATAATGCCAAGGCTGGCTGGGCCAGCGTGGAGTCATACAAGCGCGACCATTACCCGCACATTCGAGTGTGACAACTTCATGGTGAACGGGATAGTGTTGTAACGCTGCAATGCTGAGCGTGGCATGCTGCTGAAAAAGCCCTGACAACGATAACGTCCAGTTGTCGGGTGAATTCACATAAGGCACATCAAAATGGGTTAATAAGTAATGTGCGCCAACAGGCGTAATGTCATGCTGCAAAAATTCAAGTGGCATGCCGCTGTTGCGATTGGCGAGCTGCACCTCTGCGTCTGAGTAATCACCCAATGTCGGCTGTTTGGAGGCAGGCGCAAGCGGGTTTATGGTCAAGGTGTCGTCTTATCGGTAGTTAAAAAGCAACACGACGGTCATCAGCACCATAATAATGAACACCATGCTATTGATACTCCAGCCACGGGCGAGCAGGCCACCCGGCTGACCCACCGAGATCAATACGCGACGAATCCGTTGCAGTATCTGATGTGTTTGTGCTGCCATCACAGACCATGTCTGCGCGACACCGGCACTGACAGTACCGTAAACGCTCGGACTGGCTCGTCGATACAGCCAGTCTGTATCCAGATTGACCGCTCTGACCTCTGGTGGATGAATACCGGACTTCATGAGCCATACAAATGCAAGCAACGCAAAACACAACAACTGCATTTGCGTGAGCACATGGCTGACCGTGTATGGCACGTAGTCAACCTCATACGGCAACAGCGCATACAGGAGTCCTGGAAACACACCGATGCCAATGCACAGTGCGGCAGTGATACCCATGGCCCACAACATATGCGTGGGTGCTTCCGCGGGTCGTTTTCCGCTGTCATGGGCAAAGAACGTAAAGAACGGAATCTTGATACCCGAGTGACTCAGCACACCGGCCGAGGCAACCAGCAATGCTGACCAGACCACCCAATGACCGGCATGGACGGAGGCATCAAGAATCAGTGATTTCGAGACAAACCCGCTGAAGAGCGGAAAGGCCGATATCGATGCGGCACCAACCAGACAGAACACCGCCGTTTTCGGCATGGTTTTATACAGACCGCCCAACTCCGACGCTTTGGACGTGCCAGTGCGATACAACACAGCACCGACACTCATAAACAACAGCGCTTTGTACAGAATATGGCAGAACGCATGTGCTGCTGTGCCATTGAGCGCCATAGGCGTGCCGACACCCACACCGACCACCATAAATCCAAGCTGATTGTTCAGGCTGTATGCCAATACACGTCGCAGATCATTTTCGATCTCGGCAAAAAATATCGGGAACAGTGTCATGACAGCGCCGATGTAAATCAGAATTTCGGTACCCGGAAAACCACGGGCGAGTGCGTACACCGCCATCTTGGTCGTGAAGGCTGATAACACCACGGTACCGGTCACGGTCGCGGCCGGGTAGGAATCTTGTAACCAATTGTGCAAGAGCGGAAAGGCGCACTTGATTCCAAAGGCGATAAAGATCAGCCACGTGGCGAGACTGTCGAGTGTCATAGCCTCGAA
>CALDUO010000128.1 GCA_937923745.1 uncultured Granulosicoccaceae bacterium | reverse complement strand
ATCACCAACTTTTCCATGCCAACGATGTCCGCGCTGGCGGTGGAACTAAAGCGACTGCCCAAGCTGTTTGGGTTGCTCTCAAAATACAACCGATGCGCAGTTGTCTCAGATACCGGCTGGTTACGAAAAGCTGCAGAGGTTGAAGGTGCGCTGATACCGGGTCTAACCATCAAGAGCTTTGACATTGACGATACGGAGCGTGCCGAGGAATGGCTGACGGGTGATTAGAAAATATGCTGTCGGCTTTTAGGTTGTTCTCTGCTAGCCAGACATAACCGGTCAAGGTTACGAACGGAAAATTTGCTTTTGTAAAATAGTAAAAGTTTTTCTGCGTGATCGGTGCATCGTTCTCATGTGCATCTGCGTACCTAACGTTATCAACCTCAACGTTAGGATTACAGGCACATGAAAACTATTGGAATTACGTTTGCAGCACTGACCTTGGTATCGGGTCTTGCTTTTGGTGCAGCTCACTCGGTGACACCGTCGGTAGAGGCAACTGATCAGGATGTTTCAAATGGCGTGGTCAGCGCCCGGATGGTGAAGGCTGCCGAGAATGGCTGGCTGGTAGTTCACCGGACAGACGCTTCTATGAAGCCCGGACCGGTCGTGGGTTACGCGCCGTTGCGCAGTGGTGAAAACATTGACGTTGCGGCTATCTTGCAAGAGCCTGTGGCACCGGGTGACAGCTTAATGCTAATGGTGCACGGTGAGGCCGGTGGTGTTGCGACCGGTGTGTTCGAATACACCTTGGGTGCAAAAGAAGATGGTCCGATTCGTCTCGATGGTGAGTTGGTGATGCAGGTTATTACCACGCTGTAGTTCTGTATCAATCCGATTGCATTGACGTTGTGCGGCCAATCGTGCTGCCAGTTTGTGCTGCCAGTTGTGCCGCTTTTGTGTTGGCGTCAGTGCAGTCGGTGTCCCAAGTTCTTCAAGGGTCTCCAAGGTCTTGGCGCCCCTTGCGTGGGCAATCGTGACTTACGGCTTGTCGCCTGCGACGTTGACGGTATTCTATGCCGCCGCCATGCGCACGGGGCTCTCTTTACTGCCTGATTGTGTTGGGTGTGGCGTTCACTTGTGGGGCGTTAACTGGCTGAGCACCGCAGTGTGGCACCCGCGTCGTTTTGCCCAAGGTTAATGCATAATCGCTCTGAAAGCTGCGCAACAACCCGTGGCGCCCACACCGAACCGACCACTCCGAACCGCGAGCAGGTTATCTCACGCGCTCCTGTATCAACCCGATTGATGCAGCGTGTACGGGTGATAGTGATCAATACCAACACGGATAACAGGTCAAAGCGCGTATACTCCCTGAACTGTCTTAACTTCATGATTGGGAGAATCGAATGTTCCGCTTTGGCATCCTGTCTACGGCAAAAATTGGTACTGAACATCTCATACCGGCCATTCAGCAGGCCGATAACTGTGTGGTGTCTGCCATTGCATCGCGAGACGCGGCAAAGGCCCGAAAAGTTGCCGGTCGGTTTGGTATTCCGCAGGCGTTTGGCAGTTACGAGGCCATGCTGGCGTCAGACGAGATAGACGGTGTATACATTCCTTTGCCAACATCGCAGCATGTTGAATGGAGCGTGAAAGCGGCCAAAGCCGGGAAACATGTGTTGTGTGAAAAGCCCATCTCGCTGAAAGCCTCCGATATCAACAAAATTATAAAGGCCCGGGATACGCACGGGGTCATAATCTCTGAAGCCTTTATGGTGACCTACCATCCGCAGTGGCTCAAAGTGCGTGAGCTGTTAAAGAAAGGTGTGATTGGCACATTGCGCCATGTTGATGCGTCGTTCACCTATTTTAATGTCGATGCGAAGAATATGCGTAATCGCCCGGAACTCGGTGGCGGTGTAATTCCTGACATTGGCGTCTACCCGACTGTGGCCACCCGATTTGCGACACAAAAAGAGCCTGTCAGATTGCAGGCTACTGTTGAGTTCGACCCAAAATTTGGCACCGACCGGTACGCAAACGTGTGGGCTGATTTTGGTGAGTTTGACATGAACTTTTATATCTCCACGCAGCTCGGAAACCGGCAGAGTATTGTGTTCCATGGTGACAAGGGCTTTATAGAGCTTACCGCGCCGTTTAACTCAAACTTGTATGAGGGTGATGAGGTGAGGGTGCATAACTCGGGTCACAATGAAACCCGAGTGTATCGATACACCGGTATCAACCAGTACAAGCTGGAAGTAGAGGCATTCGCCAAAGCTGTGAAGGGCAAGCAGGCGGTATTTTCGCTGGAGGAATCAGTGTTGAATCAAAAAGTTATCGACGCGATTTACAAGGCAGGTAAAAGCGGTAAATGGGTAAAGGTATAAAGCCTTCGACTGTGCCGCCGCCACTGGAAACTCTCGAATACCGCAGCCAATACGCTGGATAATAGATCTCATTAAAAGATAGAGAGCGATCACCCGGCGCTTGGGTGATCGTAACCGTGTCGACGCCACCCGCAGTCACTGTGATGGTGGCGCAAAGCCTGATCCCAATCACGGGACCAGGTCGATGTTTTTATCCCTGTCCCTTAATTATCCCTGTCCGTTAATTATCCCTGTCCGTTAATTATCACTGTCCGTTAATTATCCCTGTCCGTTAATGACTGATCAGCTAACTGTTGGCCTGCGAAATTATTCTCGGCCCAATATCGGCCTGCTAAAGATCAGCTCGGCGACGCAGCGCATTGAAGTTTATAAAAAACATCACGAGACCCAGTATCAGTATCGAGACGGCCGCGTAGAACAACGACCCGCCATCGCTCTGACCGTTATGCAGCACTTTTATACCCAGAGGTGTTGCCAGATGAAAAAATACGGCGCCTGTCATGACACCTGCCGCCATCAACCCACCCAGCGCATGCCAGCGTGCACGAATGCCATGGGTGTAGCCACCAGTCAGTTTACGAAACACCCAAATGAGTGCCGGTAATAGCAGCATAACTGACACAATCAGTTCAAAACTGCCCACAGCATAGGACCCGTAATCGACAAAGGCGCGTCCAAGACCCGGGTTGATCACGTCAGATATCCATCGGCCAATGGTGCCGAAGATATGTTGTGTGTCGGGGTGCTTCGTGAATTTATACGGTAGTGATGCCAAAAAAACGTAGCAGGTCCACAGGGCGATAGCCCAGCTCACAATAGCTTTAATCATAGATTCCTCAAATCGATTCGTTGCAACGCAATGTTTGGCTGAAGCCGAGTGCTTAAGTTTACAACAGGTGCGTACTTGTGGCGTAGGCTAGATGCGTCCTGTCTGGACAGTCTGTCTGGTAGTGGTAACAGAACCGCTACGCATCAGGCATGCTTATGGTTTCAGTGAACGACAAGCAGTGAGAATGTCTCCGACAGGCCACCGGGTCGCCCAGCCAGCGTATCCCGTTGCTGTGGTACAGAATAGCAGCACGGTTAAACGGGTGAAACCAAAGGGTGCTGAACGGTGTGTAATTTTTGGTAGGCTGTTACTGAAGTTTGCTGAATTCAGGTAACATAAGCGTCGTTTCTTGACACAGATTAGGGTGGAGTCGGGTTTTGAGTATTGTGATTCGTAAAAGACAGGTGTGTGTCGAAGAGGTGTTCCACGATGGAGGTCCGGTTACCGACTCACCCAGACGAATGGGGTCGATTGTTGCGCTGATAAACAATCCGTTTGCCGGTGGGTACGTCGAGGACATCGAGTGGTTCTCTGACGAGCTGAAGCCGTTGGGTCTTGAATTGGCAGGTAGTTTGATTGACGCACTCGGTGGCAATGCTGCTGCGATTAGCGGGTTTGGTAAAGGTGCTATCTGTGGCGAGAACGGTGAACGCGAGCACGCAGCGCTTTGGCACGTACCCGGTGGTTATTCAATGCGCGAACTCTTGGGTGACGCCAAGGCCATTGTACCGTCGACCAAAAAAGTGGGTGGCCCCGGCACCCGTATTGATATTCCGGTGACCCATATTAATGCGTCCTATGTGCGCGGTCACTTCGACGCCATGGAAGTGAGTGTACCGGATGGTCCTCAGCGTGATGAGCTGGCAGTGATATTGGTCATGGCCTGCGGTGGTCGTATCCACGATCGCAGTGGTGGTCTTAGCGTCGCAGACGTCAAAGGCGAAGACGGACTACGCTAGCCGGGAGCACAGTCCCCTGAACACCTGTTATTCGAACACCTATTATTCACCGGCCAATGTGCAGGTGTTTGAAATAGAGATTAAAAAAGCCGGTTTATCACTACGTTGGCACCGGTCGTTGATGCGACGGCGGCGCGGCAGTTTATAGCAGGTGTGCGGTTACAACGCCCCGATGCCAACCACCATTGCTGGGCTATGGTTGCCGGTCAACCCACTGACGTGTACCAGCAAGATCAAAGTGACGACGGCGAACCCAAGGGTACAGCAGGCAAACCCATGCTCAATGTATTGCAACATGCTGATATCGGTAACACCGTCGCAGTGGTCACCCGATACTTTGGTGGCACCAAACTCGGGGCCGGTGGGTTGGTTCGGGCTTACACGCGTTCTGTCAGTGAGGCTTTAAAGAGTGCGAAGCTCACGCTGGTGCAGATCACTGTGCCGGGTACGCTCTGTTTGCCCTACTCACAGCTGGACTCATTTGAGCATTGGCTTCAGTCAACCAACATTACGATTGCTGATCGGCAGTTTGATGAAGCCGTGACGTTAACTCTGCAAATCCCCGTAGATGAGGTAAGGCAGGTGCGTGAAAAAACAGCGCATTCGGGTGCTGAATTTAACTGTGAGTCCGAGTCACCATGAAAATCTTCATCCAGAGGTCATCATGTCTGTGCCTGGAATCATCAAACCTGCGTGCAGAGATCTCGTCTGATACCGAAAGAGAACAGGTAGTATGAATATGCGAAGCACAGCGATCATCACCGGTGCAGCCGGCGGGATCGGATCGGTTTTGTCACTTGCCGCCGCAAAAGAAGGGCGTGACGTTGTTCTTGTAGACCTGAGCGAGAGCGAGACACTCACGCAATTGGTTCGCGAGTGTGAATCACACGGGGTCAAAGCTGTGGGATTGGCCGCAGACATCGGTGATCCTGTTGCCGTAGAGGCTTTGTTTGAGCAGTGTGCAGAGATGGTTTTGCGCGATGGGTCGTTACTGATCAACAATGCAGCGGCGCAGACCTGGAAACCCATGCTTGAGCTTACCCATAACGAGTGGGAACGCGTTATTCGTACCAATTTAACCGGTACTTTTTTAATGAGTCAGCATTTCGCCAAACAGCTTATTGGCGCTGAAAAAAAAGGGGCTATCGTCAACATTGGTTCAGGCTGTAATCATATGGCATTCCCGTCGTTGGTTGATTACTCCGCTTCAAAAGGGGGCGTAGAAATGCTAACACGGGTATCAAGTCTCGAACTGGGGCCCTACGGTATTCGTGTTAATTGCGTTGCACCCGGCGCTATCGCGACCGACAGAACCAGTGGCGAAACCGCTGACTATACGGCGAGTTGGTCGGCGCTTACACCGTTGGGACGTATAGGTACCCCAGAGGATGTTGCTAAGGCGGTTCTGTATCTTGGCAGTGATGGTGCCGCCTTTATTTCCGGACAAACACTGGGTGTCGACGGTGGATTATTCAGCCGCGCCATCTGGCCACAGGAGTATTGAAGTTAACATGACACAAGACACAAACGAAAAAGATCACTTTTCGCCAAAAACCAAAGACGGCGCGTTTGAGCGTACAGAGTCCGGGTTCCGTCACTGGATTACCCCTGATGGCGCGCCGGGTATTTCCGGAGAAGGTGGGTTTGAGGCCGAAGCTGACCGATATCACCTGTATGTATCGCTTGCCTGTCCGTGGGCTAACCGTGCCCTTATTTTCCGTGCGCTGAAACAGTTAACCGACTACATCACGGTAGATGTTGTGCATCCGTTGATGGGGCCAGAGAGTTGGCATTTTGGTGACTACCCCGGATCAACCGAAGACACGATCAATGGCAAAAGCCTGATGAAAGAGGTATATCTGCTGGCTGACCGGCAGTTTGACGGTGTGGTTACCGTGCCAGTGCTGTGGGATAAAAAACGCAACACCATAGTCAATAATGAATCGTCTGAAATTATTCGTATGCTCAACAGTGCGTTTAACGGCTTAACGGGTAATCAGGATGACTACTACCCTGATCATTTGCGCGACGGTATTGATGATATCAACGAACGCGTTTACCACACGGTCAACAACGGTGTTTATCGGGCAGGTTTTGCGTCTACGCAAGCAGCCTATAATGAAGCGTTTGGCGAGCTCTTTGATACACTCGATTATCTTGAAAATCACCTGAGCCAACACGAATGGTTAGTGGGTGGCGTTCAGACAGAAGCCGACTGGCGTTTGTTTGTGACGCTGGTGCGTTTTGATGCGGTTTATCACGGACATTTTAAATGCAACCGGGCGCGTATCGTTGATTATCCTGCGTTATGGGCTTATGTTCGTCGCCTGTACGCGGTGCCCGGTGTTGCCGACACCGTGGACATGCAGCAAATCAAGTATCACTATTACGCCAGCCACAAATCATTAAACCCCAAAGGTATTGTGCCGCAGGGGCCAGATATCAGTTTTCGGTTGTAGCTTTAACATCACCATGCACAGTGTGTCCGGCGGCGATTAATGCATCGCTCAGGTGTTTTATATGCGCCGGAGACACTTCGCAACAGCCACCCACGATAGTCGCGCCGTTAGTCACCCACCCCAGTGCATGCTCGGTATAACGCTCTGGTGTGAGATCGTCGCGGGCTTCCAGAGCTTCGACGGTGCCCCCGGGATCGAGAGCTGCAATGGATGTAAAACCGTTGGCGTAGGCACCAATGGGTATGCCTGCGCCTTGTATGTTGGGCCAGGCCGCGTTGATCGCTTCGGGTTTGCTGCAGTTCAGCATTAGCGCATCGACACCGTTTGTATCCAGCATCGATAAAAAGGGTGCCCATGGTTCCTGGCTGCGAATGAGTCCCGATTGATTGTCTTCGACAGTAGCTGCCACCCAAACCGGCAGACCACTCTGTTTGGCAGCGGTGATAGCGGCGCGGGTCTCGATGGTTGATGCCATGGTTTCGCACAGGAACACATCAACATAGTCGGCCTGCGCCTCGACCAGCAGGCGATAGCTTGCCAGTGATGCGTCATAGTCCAATGCAACGTCCGGGCGGTAACTGGCTACCAAGGGTGGCAAGCATCCGGCTATCGCCACGCCATCAATATTTGTTGATTCGCGGCTGTTCACTGCGACTTCGCCAGCGCGCTGGTGTATGGCGGTAAACGCACCAAGCTTTCCTGCTCGCTCCAGGCGTTCAGGTGTTGCAGTGTAGTTATTTAACGTGATAACACGTGCACCGGCTTTGATATAGTCGCTGTGTAGTGCCACCACAATTTCCGGCGTATCCATCATCACATCAAGACTCCACAACGGTGTGGGTTTTTGGTGGCTGCGGTGTACCAGTTCCTGGCCATTACCACCATCAAGAAGAATGATTGGTTTTTTTTCTGCTGACATGCTGAGTCCGGTGAGGTATTTACAAAAACAAAAGGGCGAGTATGGCCAAGGCTGCCGGTACTGATTGTACGTACAGAATACGTTTTTCGACGGTGATAGCACCATAAATACCGGCGATTAACACGAACAGCAGAAAGCACAGACTCACGTTGTGTTGCCAGGTATCATCGCTAATCATCAGGCCCCACAGTAAGCCTGCTGCGAGGAAGCCATTGTATAGTCCTTGGTTGGCGGCCATGGCTTTGGTCTGCGCAAACAGAGACTTCGGGAACGAGCGGAATATTTTTGGGCCTCGGCTTTGCCACAAAAAAATTTCAAACACCATGATATAAGTATGAATAAGAATGACCAGCAGTATGAGCAATGACGTGATGATATGCATAGTAGGTCTCGTGAGACAAAGCAAAGGCGTGTTTGCGTGTGAGTGGCCAGTGCTTGAACATGATCATCAAGCAGGCATGTTCAGGTTGGTTGACGTGGTGAGTTGACGTGTAATGCCCAGCTTGGCATAGACCGTTTGAGTTGGCGAGCGACTGATCGGTTGCAGCTACCAACTTTGGCTAGCCAACTGTATTTTTAACGACATGGCGGTGTCTGCTAAATGGACAAACCACCGAGTTTGGTTTCAAGGTATTCTGCAATACCTTCGCGTGCACCCTCTCGGCCAAGCCCACTTTCTTTCATACCACCAAACGGTGCTGCAGCACTGGTCGGGTTAATATCATTAATACCGATAATGCCAAATCGTAGTGCTTCGAAGGTTCGCATCGCAGTGCTGATGTTTTGTGTGTAAATGTAGGCGGCCAGCCCGTAGTCGGTATCGTTTGCCAGAGCAATAATATCGTCATCGTCGTTAAACGAAATAACAGCAGCAACCGGTCCAAAGGTTTCTTCGCGATAAATCAGCATGTCCGGTGTGACGTCAGCGAGTACCGTTGGAGCATAAAAATGTCCGTGACCGTAGTCGCCCTCGGAAAGTGTGGTGCCACCGGTGAGTACGGTTGCCCCTTTGTTTTTGGCGTCGGTGACCTGTGCACTGACTTTGTCGATGGCTTGCTGATTAACCAGTGGTCCAATGGCAATACCGTCGTGTTGGCCATTACCGACCGCCAGTTTGGAGACACGGGTTTTCAGGGTGTCGAGAAACGGCTGCAAAATGGTTTCATGCACATAAATTCTGTTCGGGCAGATACACGCTTGGCCTGTATTCAAAAATTTGATCAGTGCGGCACCTTTGGCTGCATGCACGGGGTCGGCGTCGGCGAACACAATAAACGGCGCGTGACCGCCGAGTTCCATTGACACTCGCTTGAGTTGCGGCGCGGCGGCGGTGGCAAGTTTTTTACCCACGGGTGTGGAGCCCGTGAAGGTCAGCTTGCGCACCCGTTTGTCGGTACAAAAAATCTCCCCAACAGGGGCAGGGTTTGAGGTAGTAACCACATTGACGACGCCATCGGGCACACCGGCTTGCACTAAAATTTTGACGATAGCCATCGCACACAACGGTGTGGCTTCTGCGGGTTTCAGAACCACGGTGCAGCCTGCTGCCAACGCGGGCGCAAGCTTGCGGGTAATCATGGAGACGGGGTAGTTCCAGGGTGTGATAGCAGCGACAACACCGACCGGCTGATGCTGAACCATAAAACGCTGATCTTTGCGTGCAGACGGAATTGTCTCGCCGTAGAGTCGCTTGGCTTCTTCGGCAAACCACAGCAAGAAGTCTGCGCCGTACTGCACTTCGGTGCGGGCAGCTTTCAGCGGCTTGCCTTGTTCTTGGGTCATCAGTAATGCCAGCGACTCTTTGGCATCGAGCATAAGTTGCCATGCCCGATACAGTATGGCCGAGCGTTCATGGGCTGTGGTGCCGGACCAAGCGGGCATGGCGTTGTGTGCGGCATCAATGGCGGCGGTGGCGTCACTGGCAGAACCGTCAGCGACTGACTCCAGGACTTCCCCGGTGGCAGGGTTCGTCACTGCAAAGGTTTGTGTGGTCTGGATCCACTGTCCGTTAATTAACACGTGTCTGTCCCATATGGTTTTCGACAGTATACCGTGTCTCCCCGATAAATTTGTTACCCTGTGCTGTTGTTTAAAATGAAACTTGGGGCTATGACAACAACCGTTCTTTTCCATGATGTTGATGGCTGTCTGAATACACCGGACGGGCAGGGATTACCCATGCGCGGTGAGGCGTTGTCTGCAGATCAGCAACAGCAGTTACAAGCGCTTGGCCGCCGATTGGCCAACAGCCCGGTCGATATCGTTTGTATCAACACCGGGCGAGCGTTGGCTGATACCGTCGCGATAGCCGACGCACTCAATGATCCGTGTGTGCGTTTTGTCATTGCAGAACACGGTGCTGTGATCTTTGATCTGCGCACGCAGCGAACAGTAGAGGCATGGCCTGAACAAGACAATCCTTTTGATGCTATCAGGCGGTTTCTGGACTGGTACCGGACAACAGGTCTCGGGCAGCTGCACCATCATATCAACCCCTCCATTGAGTTACTGAACAAGGAGGCCAATCTCACACTAACCATCCCGCAGGGCGTTGAATATGAACCGATGGTGGCCTTTATTCGTGAACAGATAGTGTCCGCGTTTCCGGCCGATGCTGATAATTTTGTGTTTCACCATAGCGTTGCAGATCGGTTCCTTGATGTCATGGCGCAGGTCAACAAAGGCGATGGCACGCGCGCATTGTTGCAATGGCTGCGGCAGACGGAGCATATAGAACAAACTGACACCGTGGCCGTGGGTAATGGCTCCAACGATCTGCCGCTGTTAGCGGTGGTTGACCGGTTTGTGTGTCCGTCGAATTCCGAGGCGGTCGTACTCGACTACTGCCTGAGTCACCAGGGTTTCGCTGCAACCAAGCCTTATATAGAGGCGACTTTTGAGTGGCTTGACTCGCTGTAAAAGCCGTAAGTGTGAAGTAACACCCACTTTTATTCGTTCGATAATTGCCTGATCGGTCTGTCGCTAATTTCTGTGGTTCGTTAATTGCTCGTTGAGGGTGTTCAGCGCTGGAGCTCAGCGTTGTCACCGCACAGGTCAGGGACAACTTGCTGTGGGTGTGAGCTCTCTGTTGCGCTTTGTCCAATCGGTCAACGCCAGATGAGCTCAAGCAATGTTAAATAAAGCCTCCAGGGTACACGTTTACAGCCTGTGTTCCCACGAAAATCAGCTCCGCAGAAAAACACAGTCTCTGATTGGTGTCCTGGTGACCGGTGCCGTGCTGCTACTGGCTCCTGTGTTTGCTGACGCGGCAGATCCGCTGGCAATGGATGACTTTTTTGGCGCAGACAGTGGTCAGTTGCTGGAGGGTGTTCTGTCTGCCAACGACAGTGGCCTCGATGGCCCGGCTGACGCCTATTACCTGGAATCACCTGCTGCCAATGGTACCGCCACTGTCGATACCGACAGTCGCTTCAGTTATGTGTCGAATCCGGGTTTTGCCGGTAGCGATACTTTCACCTACCGTATTGAGGACGGTGCCGGCGCCACCAGTATTGCAACGGTGACCGTGACGGTTGCCAGCGCCATCGACTTTATCACCGTAACCAACCCTGTCCTTGTGACTAAAGAAGATACGCCCGTCAATCTTGGTATGACGGTATCTCCCGGTCTCTATGACGGTGGCTCACTTCTGGATGTGGTTGATACTGCCGTCGGGTATCGAGCCAATAATGCGGGTTTGACGCCCACCGTGTTTGCCATTCCTTCCGGTGTTTCGGGTATAACCGTGACCGGGTTTTCAACCCGCAGTAACAATTCTGGTTTTGCCGATGACAGCAATGACGACTATCAGGTGTTTACCGCGCGTGTTGATCTGATCAATGGTTTGTCCAGCGGGCAGGTGGCCCACATTATCAAGGGCACGGCATCCAATTTGAGCCAATACAGTTGGGAACGTGTACCACTGGGTGTTTCCGTCACTGCCGATCCCGACAAAGTCATCGGTACTGCAACAGCCGGTGTTGAACCCATACTGCGCATTGTATCCGGGAATCTGCAGATCATTGAAAATCATGATCTGGAGACTGCCTATCTTGTCGAGTTCATGACCGCTGATGGCGACAGTACCAATTTTCTGGGGGCCGGTAATGATGTACAGGTTGCCAACGAGACTCGCAGCTCGATTAAGCTTCCCGATGGGGTAGAGCCTGTCGACGGTAAACAGGGCTTTGTGATGCTGAATGAGAGCAGCGCTGGTGCCGGACAGGATTTTAAAATTGAGTACAAGGGTTTTTCACGTATATTAATTGACCTTGAGAGTCGTACGATCAGTGGTGTGGTTGCAGCGCAAATCGGTGAGACCGAGGCGCGGACCGTCACTTATGCTTTTACCGACTATCCGTTGATTGACCAGCGTGTCGCAGGTACGCCGGTCAGCGTGTTGGATAGTGGCGCCATTATTACCGGTGATACGACATCCAATGCAGCGGCTCGCAACAACCCCACGATCTATGTGGATGCCAATGGCGAGCTGATTGTCGAGCGCTCGACAAATTACGCCGGTCTGTTTACGTCGATGTATACCGCCGAATTTTATGAGCGTTTGGGTGTGAGTTCAATTGCATCGTTTGTGTCGGTATCGAGTGATGATGCACTGTTTGATGATACCCCTGCCGATGCCATCGATGGTGACGGAAAGCTGGTTAACGTGCTTGAATTTGATGTACCGGCATCAGCAACTGTCGGTATTGCGCGGTTGTCATGGGTGACAATAGCCGGTAATGATACCAATGAAAATATGGGGGTGGGGTTTGCGCTGATTGATATCAACAAACTCACCACGTCTGGCTCTATCACGTTTATACGGGCCAGCACGCCGGACCTGCTGTCGTGGGATCAGGTGCCCTTGGGCGATACATTCTTTGGCGCTGAGTCTGCCGGGGGTGATCCGTTGTATCAGTCCAACAAAAAAGCCGGTAAATTCACTGACGATTATGCCGAGAATGCACGATTTGTTCTGACCGACAACGCTGACGGTTCAAGAACCCTCCGTTTTTTTGCCACCTCGGCCAATGGCACGCAAAACTACCGTGATTATCGGAGTAATGCCCATATTGCATGGCTGGGTAATGAGCCGTTTAATATTTCAGGCGTACCCACTGATGCACTGCTCTCGTTTGGCTCGCCACTTGATGGTACTGATTGGGAGATAGATTACACCGATATTCCGAATTTGGAGTATGTACCCGGCGATCATGAGTCAGGCTCGGTAGAGCTGAATTTTACGTTGTCCTCGACTGGTGAGAGCGACAGGATCACTGTCTATATCGAACCTGTTGCCGACGATATCACCATAGATGCCGACGCCTACAACGGTTACCAAGATACCGAATTTTCGTTGTCGCTGCCGGTCACGGATTCTGTGGATGTTGACGGGTCAGAGACGTCGGTCACCGAAGTCGTGCTGACCGGTGTACCTGCAGATCTTACACTCACAGCGTCAGCGGGCTCACTCACCAATGACGGCGCGGGCCAGTACACGTTGGATCGGGCGGCAATAGACTCTCTGAGCGCAAGCAGCGATGTGGCGCTCTCGGCAACCCTGACTGCAACTACCGTTAATACCGATGTATTTGATATTGATGGTGATACGGTATTCGAAGATGGCGACAATGGACAGGGTGTCGATGAAGTCGACACATTGAGCGTGGCCAAAGACTTTACTGTCACCATAAACAACTTACCCACCGTAACCGCTGTGTTAACGAACTCGGCAATGCCGGTGTTGCTGGGTACCGCAACAGTAGGCGATGACGAAACTCTGGTCGTGACAGTCAATGGTCAGTCCTATGACAGCAACGGGTCTGATCTGCAGGTGAACCCTGACGGCAGCTGGCAGCTGACAATACCCGGCAGTCATGTATTTATCGACAACATCTATGATGTGTCTGCAGTAATTAACCACATCAGCGGTACGCAAGGCATTGACACCTCAAGCGATGAATTGGTTGTTGACCTGACGCCACCACCGGCACCGGGTGTCACCAGCCAGACGACTGCGAACCCAACACCGGTGATTGAAGGCACCACCGTTATCGGTACTGGCGTGATATTGCGCGTGACAGTCAATAACGTCACCTATGATACCGAAGGTGGCCAACTGGTGAATCACGGAGATGGTACATGGACGCTGACTGTACCATCGGCGAATGCTTTGCCCGACGCTACCTATGATGTGGTAGCGACCCATGAAGATGCAGCAGGTAATCAACGCAACGACAGTGGCACGAGTGAATTGGTTGTCGATACTACCGCGCCGTCAACCCCCGGAGTGACCAGTCAAAGCACCAATAAAACCACACCGATTATTGAAGGCACGGCCACGGTACTGGCGGGTGATACCCTGACAGTGGAAGTGGCGGGCGAGACTTATACAGCCGGTGATGGCCATTTAACCGACCTCGGTGATGGCACGTGGACACTACAAATTCCGGTTATACATGCGCTGGCTGAAAATACCTATTCGGTAATAGCAACGGTAGAGGATCTTGCCGGTAATCAAAGCATCGACCCCAGCGCATCGGAGCTGACGATAGATCTGACTGCGCCAGCAGAGCCTGCGGTTGATACGTTGTTAACCAATGTGCCTGCGCCGGTATTAACCGGTACCGCCACTGTCACCGCAGGTGACCTGTTGACCGTTACTGTCGCCGGTACCGTCTACATCGCGGGTGATGGTTTCCTTACGATGTTGGCAGACGGCACCTGGTCGTTGGCCATTCCTGACGGCAGTGAGCCAGGCGAGGGAAGCTTTGAGGTTGAGGTCAGAGTGACAGATGAGGCCGGTAACTATGCGCTGGATTCAACCACGTCAGAACTCGTGATTGACTTAACTCCGCCTGCCATACCCACTGTGATTGCACAGCTGACCAACAATGCCAATCCGGTGATTAGCGGCAGCGCGGTACTGGAGGCGCTTGATACGTTGAGTGTCACGGTGGCAGGCGTTGCGTATGTTGCCGGAGACGGTCAGTTGAGTGTGCAGAGCGATGGTCAGTGGGTATTGAACATACCGGTTGCGATTGATGACGGCAGCTATGATGTGATGGCCGTCATTACCGATGCAGCGGGTAATGAGTCGGCCGATTTATCCAGTGGTGAGCTTATCATTGACAGTACACCTCCGGTAGCGCCCGGTGTTACGAGTCAAACCACGACGGATACCACACCGGTGATCGAGGGCACAGTCTCGCCCGGCGAAGGCATGATACTGACGGTGACGGTCAACGGTAAAACGTATGAGTCCGGTGATGGTAATTTGGTCGAACCGGGCGACGGTAGCTGGATATTAACCATACCGGCAGTTGATGAACTCGTTGACGGTACCTATCAGGTTATCGCAACGCACACCGATGCTGCGATGAACACCAGTACAGACCCCGGCATTGATGAGCTGGTGGTTGATACCACGGCACCGGCAACCCCTGGTGTGACCAGTCAGGTGACCAACCGTGAAACACCGATTGTGTCGGGTACTGCCATTGTAGGTGCGGGCGAAATACTGACCGTCACCATTGATATCTACACGTTTACCGCCGGTGACGGTCATCTGTTTGACAATGGTGACGACACATGGCAATTAATCGTGCCCGAGGCGCAGAAGCTGGCAGAGGGTCTTTATGATGTGGTTGCGATCGTCACCGATGCTGCGTTAAACCAAAGCATTGATCCTGGCAGTAACGAACTGCAGATAGATCTGACCGCACCTGCAATTCCTGCGGTGACCGCACTGTTAACGGGTAACGCCAATCCCTCCATCATGGGTACCGCAACAGTAAACCCCGGTGAAATTCTGACTGTCATGGTCGATGATGTGACTTACCGTGCCGGTGACGGCGATCTTACCGACAATGGTGATGGCACCTGGACCCTCGTGATACCCACAGACAATGCACTGGCAGAGGGTACGTTTGATCTTGAAGTGACCGTGTCTGATGCTGCGGGTAACACATCCACGGACGCGTCGAGTGGTGAGCTGATGATTGATTTGTCACCGCCTGCCACACCGGCGGTTGATTCGCTGCTTACGTCATCACTGACACCCGCGTTAACAGGGTCTGCGTTGGTCGCAGCGGATGAAACACTGACCGTCACGGTTAACAATACCGTGTTCTCTGTTGAGGATACTGCTCTGAGTCTTGCGGTATCGGGTCGTTGGACGCTGGATGTACCGTTGTCGTTGAATCTGACCGAAGGCGCGTGGGAAGTGACTGCAACGGTGGTTGATCCGGCCGGAAATAGCAGTGTCGATACCACCGCAGATGAGCTACTCATAGATCGTACGCCACCACCGGCCCCCGGTGTTACATCACAAACAACACAGAACACCACACCTGTCATCGTTGGCACGACCGTCGTTGGGTCCGGTACAACGCTCGCAGTATCGGTAGGGCCCTACAGTTACATGGCCGGTGATACGCACTTGGTAGATCATGGCGATGGTACCTGGACACTGACGATGCCGCCTGCCGATATCCTCGGTGAGGCTGTGTGGCAAGTCACTGCAACATTGACTGACAGTGCCGGCAACGTGTCAACGGACAGTGGTGTTGATGATCTGGTTGTTGATATCACCGCACCGGCAACACCGGGTGTGACAAGCCTCGTGACCAACGATACAACGCCTGTGATAGAGGGTACCGCCACCGTGCTGGTGGGTGAAACATTAAGAGTCACGGTCAATAGTGTTGACTATACCGCAGGCAATGGCCCATTGGTTGATCATGGCGATGGTACCTGGACACTGACCATCCCGAGCACAGATGAATTACTTGAAGACACGTATGATGTCACCGCAACTGTCATAGATGCTGCACTAAATACCAGCACAGATCCGGGTAGCGATGAATTAACCGTAGATTTAACTGCGCCGGTCTCACCAACGGTGAATGCCAGTATTGGCAATTCGGTCACTCCGGTGATCACCGGTACTGCCACTGTAATGATGGGCGATACTTTAACTGTGTCGGTCAATGGCGTGCTCTATCGTGCCGGTGAAGGCGTGTTGGTAGACCACGGTGATGGCACGTGGACACTCACGCTGCCTTCCGATGCACCACTGTCAGAAGGTCTGGTCGATGTAGCGGTATCGATAACCGACGCCGCAGGCAACACTAGCGGTGATACCACCGCCGATGAAGTGCAGGTTGATCTGACACCGCCACCAACTCCGTCGGTGACAGCGTTACTCACTAACGCTACAACACCGACTATCGAGGGTTTGGCGAACCTCGCAGCGGGTGATACTTTGGAGGTGACCGTGAACCTGCAAACGTACCGTGCTGGCGAGGGTGTATTGATAGCGCCCGGCGACGGTACCTGGCGTTTGACACTACCTCCTGCTGCTGCACTGGACGAGGCGCAATACGCCGTTGAAGCGCGCATAACCGATAGCGCCGGTAACAGCAGCGCTGACAGCACCACCGATGAAGTAACCGTTGATTTAACACCGCCGCCTGCGCCCGGTGTTACCAACCAGATTACATCAGACAGCACACCCGTTATAGAAGGCGTGGTCGCTCAGGCCGCTGGCCATACGTTGACAGTAACCGTTAATGGACAAGCCTATTCAGAGCTGACCGGTGATGTATCAGTGCCGGGTGACGGCACGTGGTCTCTGACAATTCCTGATACCGATGCGTTGGCTGATGGGGTGTGGCAAGTGGTTGCAACCCTTGAAGATCCTGCCGGTAACACCAGCAGCGACGGCGCGACAGACGACTTAACGGTTGACAGTGCGGCGCCGCTGTCACCAGGCGTGACCAGCCTGACCACGAATTTGACCACACCGGTCATCGCTGGCACCGCGACACTGCTGCCGGGTGAGACGCTGACCGTCACGGTCAATGGCATTACCTATACAGCAGGTGACGGGCAACTGACCGATGTTGGTGATGGCACTTGGCTGTTGCAAATACCCGACAGCGAAGCGTTAAGTGAAGGCGCTTATGATGTGACGGCAACCGTGACTGATGCAGCGCTGAATCAAAGCTCTGATCCTGGTAGTAATGAACTGATTATTGACCTGACAGCACCGGTGACACCGGCCGTAAATGCAGCGTCATTTAACGTACAAACGCCTGCGATCACCGGCACCGCAACAGTGGGTATTGGCGAGACACTGACGATTGAGCTCGATGGTTTTTCCTATACAGACAATGACGGTGTGCTGGTGGATCATGGCGACGGTACATGGACACTGACACTCCCGACTGACCGGCCACTGGCTGAAGGTGAGCATGATTTACTGGTTGTAGTCACTGATGCTGCGGGTAATCGCACCGAAGACACTGGTGTGACTGATGTAATTATCGATCTAACGCCAACCGATGCACCGGTGTTGGTTATCACTGAAGATACCAATAATGACGGGCTGGTCGGTACGCCGGAGGCGTCAGGACAGGTGGATGTTGACATCATGTTACCGGCGGGCATGGTGCCCGGTGAAACAGTGACGATCAACGACACGTTGACCGACACCATGATTACCGTCATCGCGGATGACATAGCAGCAGGGTTGATTCGTTATACGGTAGCGCCATTAAACGATGGTGAGACACTGACTTTGTCGGCTGTCACGACTGACAGTGCAGGTAATATCTCCGCGTCATCTGCTGACACGGTGGTTGGTGACTTCTCGCCACCTTCGACACCGGTGATTCAGATCAGTGAAGATGCGAATAACGACGGGTATCTGAATCAGGCAGAACGTGATGGCCTGATTGAAATCAGTGTCTTTTTGCCGGTTGAGGCGGTTGCCGGTGATACGTTGTCCGTGACTACCGATGATGGCGTGGCCAACATTGTCCTGTCTGCGATCAACACGTTAACCGGGGTTGTGAACCTTAACCAATCGGCAGCGGTAGATGGTGCCAGTGTGACCGTCAGCGCTGTTGTCACTGATCGCGCCGGTAACACATCAGAGTCTGGTGCGGACACAGCGATAGTCGATACCACACCACCCACAGTGCCGACCGTCGTCAGCCAGACTACCAGTGACACAACACCAACGCTTGCGGGTGAAGTCTCGCTGGACACTGGTGATGCGTTTACCGTCACCGTGAACGATGCGGTGTATACGCAAGGCGACGGTGTGTTACAGGTAACAGGCAGCGATTGGCAACTGACGATACCGCCTTCGCAATTGTTGGCCGATGGTGTGTACGAGGTGTCGGCGGTTGTGACCGACAGCGCCGCCAATACCAGCGCGGATGCCACAGCGAATGAACTGACCGTCGATACCGTCGTGCCGGCAACGCCAACTGTCACCCCACTGTCAACCAATGACAGCACACCGACCATCACCGGAACCGCGACGGTTGCAACGGGTGAAACCCTGAGCGTCGCGATTGACGGGTTTACCTATCAGTTGGGTGATGACAGCCTGACCCTGACCGACACCACCTGGACACTGGTTATTCCCGATACACAGCCATTAAGTGAGGGTACGCTGGATGTGATCGCTACCGTCACCGACGGTGCATTAAACACCGCTGTCGACACCTCAACCAATGAAGTGCTGACCGACTACACGGCACCGGCTCTACCGACCATCGATACACTGCTAACCAATACGGATACACCGGTTATAACCGGTACGGCGGTGCTGGGCGTTGGTGAGTCGTTGTCCATCACGATTGATGGTGTGGTGTACACACCGGGCGATGGGTTTTTGGTGTTAGGTCCGGGTGATACCTGGACACTGACGTTACCCATGAGCAGTGCAGCTGCGTTGGCAGAAGGCATTAACGATATTGAAGTCACCGTAGTGGATGCCGTCGGCAACAGCATCGCTGATGCCTCGACTGGCGAAATTACCGTGGATCTGACCGCACCGGATATTCCAACGGTAGATGCCGCTATCTATAACACAACAACGCCGGTTATTACCGGTGCATTTACGACCGAGGCCGCCGTGACGTTAACGGTGACCGCTAACAGCAAGGTCTACACTGTGGGTGATGGTGCGCTGACAACACAGGCAAACGGGCGGTGGACACTGACGGTGCCCGCGACCGATGAGTTACCGGAAGGTGTGCTGGATATCGTCGTGACCGTGACAGATCCGGCAGGCAACGTCAGTGTGGATGACACCATAGATGAAATTACCATTGATCTGACACCCCCTGCTGTTCCGCTCGTTTTTTCACAAGCGAGCGATACCGGTACACCGGTGATCTCGGGTATTGCGTCACTTGACCCGAATGATGAGCTGCGTGTGCAGGTCAATGGTCAGTCTTATTCAACGGCAGACGGTTCTGTGATGATCGGTGCGAATGATCGCTGGACGTTGGTCATCAGTGACAGTCTGGCTGATGGCACCTACGATGTCGTTGCGACAATTGAGGATGAAGCAGGTAATACGTCAAGTGATACCACCGCTGACGAACTGATCATCGATACGGTACCTCCCGCACTGCCAACAGTCGATTCGTTAATCACTCGCAACACGATACAGGTGCTGACCGGGACAGCTGTGGTGGCTGACGACGAGACATTAACCGTGACAGTCAACGGTGTTGCCTATCCCCAAAGCACCGATGCGTTGATTATCGATGATGCCGGTGTCTGGACACTGACCCTTGCCGCAAACAACGAGTTACCGGAGGGCAGTTATGATGTTCAGGCTGAGGTGATTGATCGGGCTGGCAATATCGGTGCTGACAATACCGTGGACGAGCTGACCGTTGATATCACCCCACCGGCTACACCCGGTGTGACCAGCTTGGCTACCGCTGACAGCACTCCTCGTGTCACCGGTACCTTGCCGGTGTCGCATGCGAGCGAGTTGACCGTGGTTATAAACGACATTGTCTACACGGATGGTGATGGCTATTTGTCAGATCAGGGCGATGGCACGTGGACACTGGATATACCGGTCTCCGATGCTTTGCCTGACGCACTGTATCAAGTCACCGCAACGCTGACAGACGCTGCGGGTAACAGCACAACCGATAACGGTGTGGATGAGTTGCTGATCGATACGCAGGCACCGGTTTCACCGGGTGTCACGAGTCAGACCACCAATATTCAAACACCGGTAATTCTGGGCACGGCGGTACTGAATCAGGGTGAGGTGTTGAGTGTCACCGTGAACGGTGAAGTCTATGTAGCAGGTGATGGTCAATTAAGCGTGACACCGGATGACACTTGGCAGTTGCTGATACCGGCAGATGCTGTGTTGGCAGAGGGTGTCTACGATGTGGATGCCGTGATTACCGATACAGCGGGTAACCAGGGTGCTGATCCAGGTGCGCAAGAACTCACCATCGACATCACTGCACCCGGTATTCCAACGGCCGCCGTACAGCTGAGTAACACCGGGCAACCAACCATTACAGGTACTGTGGCGCTCGATACCGGTGATACGTTTAGTGTCACTGTTAACGGTGTTACTTACACGCCGGGTGATGGCGTGCTCATTGATCATCTTGATGGCACCTGGTCACTGGCGATACCGGCATCGGCTGCACTGGATGAAGGTGAGATCGACATTGCAGTCAGTGTTGTTGATATTGCCGGTAATGTCTCGGTCGACGCAACCACGAATGAGCTGACCATTGACCTGACAGCACCGCCCATACCGTCAGTGAACAGTCTGATCACCAATAACCCGGAAGAGACGCTGACCGGTACTGCCGTGGTGACTGCAACCGACCAGATGACTATCACAATTAACGGTGCTACAACGCTGCTGTCAGCTGCTGATGTGACTGACAGTGAGTGGTCGTTGTTGCTACTGCCGGGCGTGGTGACGTTGGATGGTATTTATGATGTGACCGTGACCGTGACCGATGCGGCAGGCAACGTTAGCACTGATGTCACCGATGCTGAATTTGTACTCGATACACTGGCACCGGTGGCACCTACTGCCAATTCGACCATCACCAATCAAAACACGCCCGTGTTAACCGGTACTGCCGAGGTGGCTGACGGTGAAGTGCTGCAGGTGATGTTAAATGGCGTGACGTACGCCGAGGCAGATACTGCGCTGACTCTCTTTCCTGATGGCACCTGGGAACTGATTGTGCCCGACGCACTGGCGGATGCGGCTTATGTGTTGGAAGTGTCGGTCACCGATGAGGCCGGTAACATCACAACCGGTTCAGCGACTGTCATTATCGATACGATGGCACCGCCGGCACCGGGTGTGCTCAGTCAAACCTCCAACATAACAACACCGGTCGTTATGGGCACGACAACCGTGGGACAAGGCCTGACGTTAACCGTTGCAATACATGGCCGGGTGTTCTCCGATACTGAAGACGCGCTGAGCGTTGAAGACAACGGCGCGTGGTCGTTGCGGATACCGGCCTCGCTTGGGCTAACTGATGATCTGTACGAAGTCATTGCAACCGTCACCGACTCGGCCGGAAACACAGCAACCGATCCAGGTAGCCTGGAGCTGGCGATTGATACTGTGTCTCCGGGTACACCGGGTGTATTGAGTCTTGCAACCAACGACACGACGCCGCTATTACGCGGTACTGCGGTTATGTCCGGCAACGAAATACTCACGGTGACTGTGGGTGGCGTGACTTACACGCCACAGCCTCTGTCCTCCGGCATTGTGTCGGGTTTGGTTTGGCTCAGTAATGACACGTGGCAATTATTGGTTCCCGATGATCTGGCCGAGGGGCAATATGATGTGGTTGCAACGCTGACAGATGCTGCCGGTAATCAAAGTCAGGATCCGAGTGTGGATGAACTGCTCATCGATACCACGTTACCGGCGCAGCCCGCTTTTGCATCGACCATAACGTCGCTGAATACACCGATCCTAACCGGTACGGTAGACCTGCAGCCAGGCGAGATGTTGGCGGTGACCATCAACGGTATTACCTATACAGACGGCGATGGCTTTCTGACCGACAACGGTGATGGCACATGGACACTGACCATTCCGCCGCTACATGCATTGCCGGAAGGTGATCATGATGTGGTGGTGTCGGTGACAGATCTTGCCGGTAATGTCAGCACCCAGTCCAACCCTGCCGTGGTGACGGTAGATACGCAGGCACCTGAACTGACAAGCAGCACCACACCCACGCCGACATCCACAACACCACCCATACAGGGTACCTCTGATGTTGAAGACGGGACTGTCGTGCTGATCACCAACAGTGCAGGCTTTGAAATCTGTAGCGCAGTTGTGATGAATGGTGAGTGGCAGTGTGAACCCACCGAGGCACTGCCTTATGGAGACAACACGTTACAGGCATCGGTCACTGACAATGCCGGTAACGCCACGTTCTCTACCATTGCGCTGTTCTTGTCGAATGATTTTGATAACGATGGTATTCCCAACGAAATCGAAGGTGACGGTGATGCTGATAATGATGGCACGCCTGACCGTATTGATCCCGACTCGGATGGTGACGGTATCCCTGACCGTGATGAACGTAACATAGACTCGGACAATGATGGCGTACCCGACTACCTGGATCTTGATTCGGACAATGACACCATTATGGATATCATCGAAGCCCGATCCTCAGAAGGGCTGATATCAGACGGTGTTTTTGACGATGCTACAGCGGGAGTCGTAGACACCGATGGTGACCGAGTGCCGGATTATCTGGATGTTGACAGTGATCAGGACGGTCTGCCAGACCTCGTGGAATCAGAGGGTGAGGATGTGAATAATGACGGACGGGTCGATGACCTGGTAGACACAAATACTAACGGCCTCGACGACAGTATTGATAGCTTTCCGCTGGTATTAACTGATCAGGATAACGATGGCCAACCTGATTTTCGCGACATCGACAGCAATGGTGATGGTGTATTTGACCGTGTGGAAGCCGGCGGCATCGATGCCAATAGCGACGGTAAGGTTGATTCATTAACCGATGCTGACGGCGATGGTATTGTAGATACCGTCGATGTGGATTTCACTGGTGGGCAGGATAGCGATGGTGACGGTATTGATGATCGAATGGATGCCGATGCAACACTGGAAACGGACACTGATGGTGATGGTGTCATTGACAGGTTCGATGCCGACCTAAACGGCGATGGTTACGCTGATGATGTCAGTGGTCCGGTCATCGCAGCAGCCAGTCCTGGCGATAGTGCAACAGACGAAGAAGATGATGCGGTGATTGTGGGCCGTGCCGGGCGCGGCGGGTGTGTGATTGGTGTGCCCGATAACGGCATTGATCCACTCCTGCCGCTGATGGTGTTGCTGGCGTGGGTTGCATTGTGTTTCCGACAACGGCGTAGCGCACATCACGGCCATAACAACGGTAGACGCGTTAGCCGCGTTAGCGCTGTTGCATTACTGCCAGTGGTGTTGGCGTTTGCACAGTCGGCCAGCGCAGACAGTCTGGTAGATCAAGTGTATGTGGGTGTCGGTGTCGGTTCTTCGTATCTCGACCCTGATGTCTCCAATGCGCCGGTGACCATCACTGACCCTACCGATGTCACGTCAATGATTACACTCGGACTCGACTTCAGTCGCTCTTGGGCTGCAAACGTAACTCTGAGTGATTTGGGCGAGGTGGGGCTTTCGGGCAACAATGC
>CALDUO010000127.1 GCA_937923745.1 uncultured Granulosicoccaceae bacterium | reverse complement strand
ACGAGCGTCGCGGTTTTAGCAAACTTGTGTCGGGGGTTTTTGCGTATTGCCGGGTGGCGTAATGGTTGCCGGCGTTATTGCACCCATGATTTTTCTGCGGGCAACTGTCTCGTTGCATTCTTTCCCGGTTGTGAGCTCTATTACAGTCACTTTTTTGTAGGTCAGTGTTTGGCTGCTTTTTTGGTCACTGTTTTTTGGTCACGATAGAGTGCGCGGCTGTTTGCCGTTGGGCCAGAGCAGGGGTCTCGTGTACTCAAGAATACGGGGTTTTTATTTGAGTTTCCCGTTAGCCTGTATTGTCGGGTCGTTTGGCCTTGAGTTTTTTCAGGGTGGCTGACGTCTAGTCTTTAGATTGCGGATCATGAGACGGTAAATCGGGAGACGGTAAATCGGTAGACGGCATGTCAGGATACTCAACCGACTGCAGATTTTCCGGCGCTTCGCCATCGATGGATCTCAACACAGCGGTGGCAAGCTGACGCCCCGCATTTCTGACGTCCTCGTTAATGGTGCCGACTTCTTTTCTGATTTTACTGAGCAGGCTAATGGACTGCTTGGAGACAATATCTACCTCTTTTCCTACTGTTAGCCCTGCCTGTTCAATACCCGCTATGACGCCAATGGCCGAGGAGCCGCTGGTGCAGATGATGCCGTCTGGTCTGTCGGGTCCGCTTAACAGATCTTTGATCATCGCTTCTATCTCATCGAGTTTGGCGCTGGTGTCGAGCGTTGAAGAGATGTGTCCGTTTATACCGTGCTCTCGAAGTCCCTGGTTAAATCCTGCGATGCAATGGCGATAATAGTTTAGCGACGCGGGTGGACTGAGTAACAGCAGGTTACGTCGCTGTTTGGCAGCAAGGCGCGACACGGCTTCCAGCGTGAATTTGGTGTTGTCAAAATCATGGTAGGGGTGCTGTATACCCATATCGGTGCGGCCATGGGTTGCGAATGGCATGCCGTGAGCGGTGGCGTATCGCACCCGTTCGTCATCGGGTTCGGTACTGGAAAAAATAACGCCGTCTGCCGAGCGCGTCTCGCAAATGTATCGAATGGCCTCCAGTGGTCCCTGTTGTTGGGAGTAGGGTGTGACAATCAGGTGATAGGGCGTATCACTGAGTACATCGGATATGCCCAATACCATTTGTGAGGTGATGCCCATCACCTCTTCTTCCAGGCTGATGACAAGGCTGATGACCTGGGTGCGACCCGTTCTTAAACGAATACCGGCACGGTTGGGCCGATAACCTATTTGGTCGGCGACGAGTCTGACGCGTGCTTTGGTGGGTGCGCTGATATCGGGCGCATCTTTGAGTGCGCGTGACACGGTTGTGACCGCTAAATTGGTCATATAGGCAATGGTTTTGAGCGTCGGGCGTGCCTCTGTGTCGTTGTTGCCAGCTGCTGATTGAGCAGCCTTGGTTTTGGCCGTAGCGTTGCCTGGCTTGTCGTTAATGACTTTTAGGCTGCTGGCGGTGCGGCTGCCGGTGCTTTCTTTGTTGGGGCTATTCGCCATTGACCCATGCTGTGTTAGTACTAATATCGTTACAGTAATACCGGCACTCTCACGGCAATGCAAGAAAAATCACATTGACAGGATAAAAAACCACCTAGTAGCGGTTTTTGTATCTTATTGAATTTAATAAATATTATGTGGATGGCAAAATAATATTGCAGAGGATGAGTGTAAAGTGTATAAATTGCGTGCGGAACTGTAACGTTACAGTAACTACTGGAGGATACATCTAACATGAAATTCAAACACACGCTCGCGGCTGCAGCAGTCGCCCTGACAGTTGGTACAGCCAACGCCGCAGATATCGAGGTCACCCACTGGTGGACTTCGGGTGGTGAGGCTGCTGCCGTCAAAGTCTTTGCCGACAGCTTCAACGCCATGGGCGGTGACACGTGGGTTGATGGCGCTATTGCCGGGTCCGGTGGTGTTGCACGGCCGGTTATCGTCAGCCGTATTCTTGGTGGCGATCCCATGGGTGCCACCCAGCTCAACCACGGCCGACAGGCAGAAGAGCTTGTCGAAGCAGGTCTTATGCTTGACCTGACCGAGCTTGCCGAGAAAGAAGGCTGGCGCGACATTGTTCGCCCGTCAAGCCTGCTTGACTCGTGCACACTCGACGGCAAAATTTATTGTGTACCGGTCAACATTCATTCGTGGCAATGGATGTGGACGAACCCCGGTGCATTCGAAGCGGCAGGTACAGAAGCACCGGCCAACTGGAATGACTTTGTCGCGGCAGCACCCAAGCTGCAAGAAGCAGGCATTGTCCCGTTGGCCATCGGTGGTCAGCCGTGGCAGATCAACGGCGCGTTTGGTGTATTGGCGGTAGCACTTGGTGGCACCGATCTCTGGAAAGCAGTCAACGTCGATAAAAACGCCGAAGCCGCTGGCGGTGCAGAAATGGCGAAAGTGTGGGAAGCCTTCGGTGCAGCACGTGAGCTGGCAACCGGCAGTGCCGTTGAGCAATGGAATGAAGCCACCAACCTCGTGCTGACCGGTAAAGCCGGTGCACAAATCATGGGTGACTGGGCGCAGGGCGAATTCAGTGTCGCAGGTAAATCCGCCGGTACCGACTACGACTGTCTGCCGGGCTTGGGTCTTGAGACTGTACTGAGCACCGGTGGTGATGCGTTCTACTTTCCGGTCAACGACGACGCGGAAGTCACCGCTGCGCAGATGAAAATGGCGTCGATGATGCTGAGCAAATCAGTGCAGGTCGACTTCAATCTGGCCAAAGGGTCATTGCCCGTACGTGGCGATGTCGACCTTTCTGCAGCAAACGACTGCATGAAGAAGGGTCTCGCGATTCTCGAAAACCCCGACAACATCCTCCCCGACGGTACTCAAGTACTGTCACCTGATACCGTTCAGCAAATCGACGACCTGCTTGCAGAATTCTGGGCAACAGCGTCTATGTCTGCTGCGGATGCTCAAGCACGTTACGCCGACCTGATTGGCGACGCTGACTAACGGCATCATCAACGGTTAACACTGTACGTTGAGGCCACAGGGCAGTGGCCATTGGTTCAGCGTACAGAATCATTCTGGGGTAGCGCTCGTTCGCTACCTCAATCCATCACTGTTTCATTGAGTGCTGTTGCTGCCGTGGGTATTTGCCTGTGGTAGCCGCCAATGACTGCTGATTGCAGGAGAAACCCATGGCTCAGTCCCAGCGGCCAAGCTCACTGTTCAGAAACCTCAGCGCCAAGATCGCCGCCATTCCGATGATACTCACGGCGTTGGTGATCTTTGTCGGCTGTACGGTCTGGACCGTCGTGTATTCGTTTACCAAATCCCGCATGCTGCCCAAGGAAGACTTTGTCGGGCTGATGCAATACGAGCGTTTGTGGGCCACCAAACGCTGGCTGGTGTCTGTTGAAAACATCGCTATCTACGGTATTTGCTCGCTGATACTGTCATTGGTGATCGGGTTTGTGCTTGCCGCTTTGCTCGATCAGAAAATACGGTTTGAGAACACCTTCAGAACCATTTTTCTGTATCCGTATGCGCTGTCTTTTATCGTGACAGGCTTGGTGTGGCAATGGATTTTGAATCCTACGTTTGGCATACAAAAAGTGGTGCGTGGTTGGGGGTTTGAAGACTTCACCTTCGATTGGCTGGCCAACACCGATTACGTGATTTATGCCGTGTTGATTGCCGGGCTGTGGCAGGGCACGGGTTTGGTCATGGCGTTAATGCTCGCCGGTCTTCGCGGTATTGATGAGGACATTTGGAAAGCGTCACGTGTAGATGGTATTCCCAGTTGGAAGACGTATCTGTTTATTGTTATTCCGATGATGCGTCCGGTCTTTGTCACCACACTGGTTATTATTGCGGCGGGTATTGTGAAGGTCTACGACCTGATACTGGCGCAGACTTCGGGTGGGCCCGGGATCGCCTCAGAGGTACCGGCAAAGTATGTATATGACTACATGTTCCGTGCAGGCAATCTCGGTCAGGGCTTTGCGGCCTCTACCATGATGTTGGTGACGGTGCTGATCATATTAATACCGTGGGTGATTCTCGAATACGGAGGTAAAAAGAATGCCTCATAATCCAGAGACAACTATGACCGAGCCACGTGGCCCCAAACCGTCAAAGAGTTTTTCGCGGCGTAATATTATTATTTATGGTCTGTTACTGCTGGCCGTTTTCTATTACATATTGCCGCTGTACGTGATGATTGTCACGTCGCTGAAAGGTATGCCCGAGATTCGGTTGGGTAATGTTTTTGCACCACCGGTAGACATCACATTCGAACCTTGGGTCAAGGCATGGGGCTCCGCTTGTACCGGGCTTGCGTGTGACGGATTGCAACCGGGCTTTATTAACTCGGTAAAAATATTAATACCGAGTGTTGTTATATCTATCGCTATTGCATCGGTGAACGGTTACGCACTGGCAAACTGGCGTTTTAAAGGCTCTGAAGTCTTTTTTACCATTTTGCTGTTCGGTGCTTTCATACCGTATCAGGTGATGTTGTATCCCATTGTAATTTTGCTGCGCGAGCTCGGTCTGTTTGCCAGTCTCGGGGGTATTGTATTGGTGCATACCATATTCGGTATGCCCATTCTGACACTGCTGTTCCGAAACTACTTTGCCTCGGTACCCGAAGAGCTCTTTAAAGCAGCGCGTGTTGATGGTGCCGGTTTTTGGGGAATATTCCTGAAAATCATGTTACCGATGTCGCTTCCCATTTTTGTCGTTGCGTTGATTTTGCAGACCACCGGTATATGGAATGACTTTCTGTTGGGGGTGATCTACGCAGGTACGAAAAATTTCCCGATGACCGTGCAACTGAACAACATTGTGAATTCGACGCAGGGTGTTAAGGAATATAACGTGAATATGGCGGCGACCATGCTGACCGGTATTGTGCCGTTGGTCGTCTATTTTATTTCCGGTAAGTTGTTTGTCCGGGGAATAGCCGCTGGCGCGGTGAAAGGTTAAATTATGCCCAGTATATCGGTAAAAAATCTTGACCTGAATTTCGGGTCGGTCGAAGTACTCAAAAATCTGAACATCGATGTCGACGATGGTGAGTTTCTGGTACTGCTGGGCCCGTCGGGTTGCGGCAAGTCCACACTACTCAATTGCATCGCCGGGTTGCTTGATGTCAGTGACGGTCAAATATTTATCAAAGACCGCAACGTCACCTGGGAAGAACCCAAGGATCGCGGTATCGGTATGGTGTTTCAGTCGTATGCGTTATACCCGCAAATGACGGTCAAGGGTAATTTGCAGTTTGGGTTAAAAAACGCAGGCGTTGGAAAAGCCGAGATTGAAAAACGTATTCAGCGTACCGCAGAGATACTGCAAATCGAGGCACTGTTGCAGCGTAAACCGGCTGCACTGTCCGGAGGACAACGACAGCGAGTGGCCATTGGCCGCGCACTGGTGCGTGATGTCGATGTGTTTTTGTTTGATGAGCCCCTGTCTAACCTTGATGCCAAATTGCGCTCAGAGCTACGGGTAGAGATCAAACGTCTGCATCAAAAGCTCGGTAACACTATGGTCTATGTCACTCATGATCAGATTGAAGCGTTGACCCTCGCAGATCGTATTGCAGTAATGCGTAATGGCGTTATTCAGCAGCTTGATGCACCCAAAGCTATTTACACACGTCCGGCCAATTTGTATGTGGCAGGGTTTCTTGGATCACCGTCCATGAGTTTTGTAAAGAGTCGGGTGCACATGCACAACGGCTCACCGCATTTCAGGCTAAACGATGAAATGCTGTCACTCAGCGGCTATGACTATTCGTCAGACGTGCAGGCTGAACAGGAAGTGGTGGTTGGCCTACGCCCCGAACA
>CALDUO010000126.1 GCA_937923745.1 uncultured Granulosicoccaceae bacterium | reverse complement strand
TTGGCCTGAGGAATTAAATTGGCATGGAAACACCGACAACAACGCGATTCTGTAAAAGGTGCCAAGGATAGTGTGACGCTGGTGTTCTATTGAGTCTGAAATGTTTGCCTAATGGCAAATAGGGCAGATATTTGCTAAAGTTTCGCAATGGTCAGCTCACTTCCCATAATCACCTTTTGTTATGCCATTCGTGCGGGTGTGGGGCTCTTTTGTGTTCTGTTTTTGTCTGTAGGAATCGCGCAGTCTGTATACGCCTCTCCGCTGCATGCAGTATCCTCGCACACCCATCTGACACCAGAGACTGTTAAGCCATCGAGTGCAGATGCGCCAGTGATCATGCCCGTTTTTAGCCATGGCGTGAAATCAGTTTTCAGAGCTGTTTTTACACATAAACCTTCTTCCGCCAGTGCCTTATCGTCAAGTGCCTTATCGTCAAGTACCATAACGTCAAGTACCATAACGTCAAGGTCCATAACGTCAAGGTCCATAACGTTAAGTACCAGCCCCGAAAACCACGAAAAGCACCAGAAAGGGAGCCGACATGCGCACGGGGCACATGCAAGGCACGGAGTTGGTTGCATACTGTCTCGCGCTAACGCCACCAATGCCGCCAATGCCGCCAACGCCGAATGTGCCACCGACTGTGCAATGACTATCTGTTGCAGCGCTCATAGCCTGCTGGTTCGGGGGTATTCCACAGCTCCTAACAGTCAGTACCGCTACCAGAGTTATCCTCCGCACTCGCAATCTGCTGTTGTATCCAGACAGACAGCTCCACCCCTCAGACCTCCCATCTAATCACGCCGTCCCGTTCTGCCTTGCAGAGCGAAGTAACGTTACAACACCTCGTTTGTTAACTGCGTCACTCGCCGACGAGCTTGCGAGCCTGGGGCCGACCTTGGGACCGACCCTGGGGCTGACCCTACGGCCGACCTTGGGGCCGACCTTGGTACCGACCCTGATTGAGTTGGCAATTCGAATTCGTGGTTTACGCCGAGACAAAGAAAGCAGTTGGTGTTTGTTTAAGATGAACCGTGGCAGTGGCTATTTCATTGTCACGTGCTGGAGCATCATGCCGCAGGGCAGGGCGCTCAGGTCCCTATCGATTTAACAGAGTGGTGCGCGAATTGAAACACATACAATGGTTGGTTTTTTTGACACTGGCGCTATCGGTGGGGACTGCAGGCAGTCACTCGGGTGCCGTTGGTGTTGTAAAAGAAAGAATGGATGCGATGCACGACATGGGTGATCACTCCAAACGGGTTGCTGACATGTTCAAAGGTAAAACCGAATTTGAGAAAATAACGCTGCGCGATGCGGCTGACGCGTTCATTTTTCACGCGGCAACAATGAGTGATCTCTTTCCTGACACCGACGCCAGTCGAACCGGTAGTGAAACAGCGGCGTTACCGTTAATTTGGGAGGAGAAAGAAGCTTTTGACAATTTGGTTAAGGAGTTTGAAACACAGAGTGTGTCTCTACGAGACACTATTGACGCCACTGATGACCGAGCAGTGCTTAAAAGGGCATTTTTTGGAGCTACCAAAAATTGCTCGAGTTGTCATAAACGGTTTAGGCAGCCAACGCCATGATACCTGTCAATACTTGGTATAAATGCAGTTGATATGAACCGTGTTTATCTTGTTGTCATTGTGTTATGTCTGTTGGTATTGACAGTGACCGGTGTCGTGAATTATCGAGTCAATTATCGTCAGTCGGTCACTATCGATACAGTGATGAACGATGTGCGGGGGTTGTCAGGCGATGTGTCCAGAGGACACTATGCGGCGTATGCGGGTGGGTGCATCGCCTGTCATACCCATGACGTGGCGGGTGCTGCAACGCTGGGTGGTGGAGTGCCTATTGATACCCCGTTCGGCAGTTTTTTTTCACCCAACATAACAAGTGACGACACGGCAGGTATTGGGACATGGTCGACCCGGGACTTTGTTCGGGCAATGGTGGTAGGAATTTCACCGGATGGCTCGCATTATTACCCGACCTTCCCGTACACCTCCTACACGGTAATGTCGGCTCAGGATTTAGTGGACCTGAAAGCATGGCTAGACACAGTGGCACCTGTGCCGGTCAAGGCTCCGAAACACGAGGTCAAGTGGCCGTTATCCATCCGTGGAACACTGGTTTTTTGGAAAGCGCTTTTTGCTGACTTTTCCCGTACAACAGAATTCAGCACGCGTGGACAGTACCTGGTTGAAGGTCCGGGACACTGTGCTGAGTGTCATTCACCCCGTCATGCACTGGGCGGTTTACTCTCCCGTTCGTTGACAGGTAATCCCAATGGTCCAGATGGTCAACCCGTGCCGGCAATTACGGCGACGGCGTTATCAGGCTGGACGGTGGAGGACCTTGAGCTGTTTTTGGAAGTAGGAATGTTGATTGACGGTGACTTTACCGGAGGTCACATGGCGGCAGTGATTGAATACGGGACCGGTTTATTAACGGCGTCAGATCGGCGGGAAATAGCGCAGTATTTATTGTCCGGAGATAATAATTGATGACTTCCAACACGATGATCGGCACTGGTTTTTTATGGTGTCTGCTCAGTGGTGTTATTTGGGCCTCAGACGGAACAGACGGTGTGCTGACCCAGCTTTACGCTGATGATTTGACCGCTGTTCAGGCTGGCGAAAAAATCTACCGGATGCATTGTGCGGCTTGCCACGGGCAATACCTCGAAGGTCAGCCGGACTGGCGCAAGCGTGATGAAAACGGCTACTTACCCGCACCTCCACATGATGCCAGCGGACACACTTGGCACCATTCCGATGATTTGTTGTTCGAGATAACCAAATATGGGCCGAGTGTGGTCATTAATGACACGGCGTATAAAACCCTGATGCCCGTTTACAACGGTATTCTGAGCGACGATGACATTGTTGCGGTGCTGTCGTACATAAAGAACAGTTGGCCCGCCGAGGAGCGTGCCTGGCAGGAGTCGGTTAACGGCACACAGGTAGACGGTATTCAGGAACTGCCAAAAAAGAAATCAACGTTTCTGGATAAGCTCCTGAAATAACGCTGTTGCACGATCTCTAATTTATTGGAGTGTTTAAGCATGAAATATTCTGATTATTTTTCACAACGTGTTGTGAGTGTGATTGCCCCGATTGCCCTGGCAGTCATGGCAGCCCCGATAGTATTGTCTGCCTGCCAATCAGAGGTGGGTTCGGTTAATCCAGAGTCTGTACCCGAGACTGTGGGTAACCTGCCAGTACTGGAGCACGTAATAAAAGATGCATCAGGAAACGGTGATATCAACGTGGCAGCCAGTGCGATTCAACGCTCACTCAATGAATCGTCGAAGACCGAGATAACGGTATACAAAAGCCCAACGTGTGGTTGTTGTCAGGACTGGGTGACTTACCTGGAGGAAGAAGGTTTTAAAGTGACGGCAATAGATCGTGATGATGTGAACACTATTAAAACCCAACTCGGTTTAGTCGATGACAGTTTAAAATCCTGCCACACGGCGATTGTCGATGGATACCTTGTTGAGGGCCATGTGCCTGCTAATGACATAAAGCGGCTGCTTGCTGAAAAGCCAGCCTCTATCAAGGGTCTGAGTGCTCCTGGCATGCCAATGATGTCACCGGGCATGGCCAGCCGAACGCCGCGCGATTACGCCGTGCTGTCGTTTACGGAGACTGGTGAAACCGCAGTTTATTCGCAGTACTAGTCTCTGCAGTTGTTACAAAAGCAAATACAGTGTTATCCACACGTCGGAGGTGAGCTTGGTGTATCCGGCCTACAGACCCGGTGTTGCATCGTGTACGCGGCTTTCAGTAAGTCACAGAAAGAGCGCTGTAGGCAGTGCGCCACAGATAGCGCGACACGGATAGGGCAACACAGATAGGCGCTGTAGGCAGTGCGACTTGCGAGCGGCTGTGTCGATGCGAAAAATGCGTTAGTGTGAGCCTCCTGTGGCCATGTGAAGATGGTGTGCCTGGAGGTGGGAATCAAGTGCCATAAAACCATAGAAGCCCAGTGCCGTGTGTTTGGTCCAAACCCCGCCTTGTCTCGTCACACAAGATCAAAGTTAGAGATGACTCCTAATGGCATTTGCTGTGCACACACACAACCCGGAAGTTTGCTGGTCTGGATAATGGGCTGCTCTCATTGCAAGGGCTAAAAGCCTTGCTATTAAACTAACCTTCTATCGCAGCTGACTGTCTTTACTGCCACGACGGTTATAACCTGCAAACGCTGATTGCTCGGCGTCTACTGCTTCTTGGCACGTGACGCATAATCGAACACCTGGCAGGGCTTCTCGTCGGGCCTCGGGTATATCGTTGCCACAGTCGTCGCACTGCTCGGCGCTGGGACCTTGTGGCAGTTGATCTTTGATGCGTTTTATTTCGTCATCGAGGCTGGCATCAATCTGTTCTTGGACTGCGCCATCTTTGGTAAATCCTCCGGCCATGGTGTGTCTCTTTACGGTTGTTGATGTGGTTGTTACGGTACTAGTTGCAGCA
>CALDUO010000125.1 GCA_937923745.1 uncultured Granulosicoccaceae bacterium | reverse complement strand
GCCAGTATCGTGGCTATGTTTAAACACAAACCGGCGGGTGGGGTAATAAGCCCAATGCACAAATTAACAACCACAAGCACAGAAAAGTGTGTTGGATCTATACCCAGTGCTTGGGCGATGGGATAAAACACAGGCACTATCATGACGATCGCCGCATTGGTCTCAATGAACATGCCGACCATCAGCAACATGATATTCAGAAAAATCAAAAACATCAGCGGGTCGGTAAAATTGGCCAGCACAAAGTCAGCGATTGCGGCCGGAACACCAAGATAGGCCAAAACCCAACTAAACAAACGCGCGGCCGCAACGATGATCATAATGACCGAGGTAGTCCGGGCAGCGGAAGCTAAACTTGCCATAAAAATACGCAATGTGATTCGGCGATATACCACCGTTCCTACAAACAATGCATAGATGGCCGCAACCACGGCACACTCGGTAATATTAAAAATACCCGAACGAATGCCTACCAACACAAATACGGGCAGAAACAGTGCGAAGAATGCGTCGCGCAGAGCAACCAAAATTTCGGCTCCACTGGCGCGGCGCTGTAATGGATATTTGCGTCGTCGGCTAATCCACCACACCAATATCAGCATGGCGCTCATGTAAAAGAGGCCCGGTACAACACCTGCCAAAAACAGCGTGCCTATTGACTGGCCAGTCAATGTCGCAATGACAATAAATGGGATAGAAGGCGGTATGATGGGAGCCATCACGTTGGCAGCTGCCAGTACGCCTGCTGAAAAATTGGCCGGATAGCCTGAGCGGATCATTGATGGAATGAGGATCCGACCCAGAGCTGAGGTATCGGCTACTGCCGACCCGGAGATACCTGCGAACAATGCAGACGATAACACTGCACTCATCGCCAAACCACCACGAAACCGTCCGAGTAGAGCATTGGCCAGAGCCAATAGACGCTCGGTTATGCCACCGGAGGTCATCAGGCTGCCCGCAAGAACGAAAAAGGGTATGGCCAGCAGCGAAAAACTATCGAGGCCGATAAACAGATTTTGTGGAACCACCATCAGGTTGATGTCGGTGTACAGCAAGGTCACCACAGAGCCTGCGATAATCGCAAAAGCGATTGGTAGACCCAGCAGCATTAACCCGAAGACGGTGATTAAGAGAATCGCGATAGTAAACATCGGAAAATTTCCTACTCGAATCCGTCCGCTTCAGCGGTCCAGTCAGATGTGCGTTTACGCAAGTGAACCAACACCAGCATCACCAGCATCAACACAGCGCCGATCCACAGTGCTGCATAGATCCAGGATAACGGAATACTCAGTGCAGCAGACAATTGCACCGCATTAAGACTGGCGAACTGTAATCCCGCCCACAGTATGGCGAAGAGCGTTAAAAACATGGCGATGTCGCGGATCCATAAGGAGACAGAACGCAGTCGTGGTCCCATTCTGTCAATGCAAGCGGTCACGGTGACATGTCCGCCGGTATTGATCACCGTTGCGCAGCCAATCATCACCATCCACGTCATCATGATTCGGGCGACTTCTTCTGACCATGAAGAGGCGTCATTGAGCACATAACGCGCAAAGATCTGCCACGCGGTAACCGCGCACATGACACCCATCATAATTCCAATTATAAAGTTCAACAGTGTGGAGAGATGATTTGCGGTACGCCCAGCCCAGTTTTCAGGGCGTGCGGCTTCGTCTGGCGTCTCGGTCATGGCAGGCTCCAATCAAACTTATGCCGACCCCGAAAGGGACCGGCATAAAACGCGGCTATTAATTTACTGAACCGCTTGCACTTTGGCGACCCAGTCAGCCAGATCGGGAAACTCAGTTCCGAAATCTGCCATAGACGCCTGGAATGCCTCTTTGTCCACAGCGACAAACGTCATTCCTTTCTCTTCCAGTTGTGTTTTTAAATCAGCTTCGGTTGCTAACATTACATCGGTGGCGTCCAACATCACTTGTCTACCCACTTCATTCAACAACGCCTGTGATTCAGCAGACAGTTTGTCGTAACGACCACCGTCGAATATCAGTGTCATGGCACCTGTCACGTGGGCAGTTTCCATCACATAATCCTGCACTTCGTACAGGCTTGCGTTCAGGATAACCTCCAGGGGGTTTTCCTGCCCGTCGATCAAACCATGCTGCAACGAGGTGAATACTTCAGCAAAACCCATTGGTACTGGGCTCGCACCGAGGTATTCCCATGTCTTACGATACATATCCAAAGGAGGGACTCGTAATTTCAGCCCTTTTAATTCTTCAAGTGTGCCGGCCTCACGACTGCCGGATAGATGACGGGCGCCACGATAGGCAGCACCAATTAATTGAAAGCCACTTTGGTCCCGCACGGCCTGAAACAGGTCATCACCAACGGGACCATAGTAGAAGGCTTTGAAATGATCCATATCGCGAATCAGGTACGGATAAGCCTCAATCCCTGCTACCGCGCCATAACGATCCAATGCGCCAACGGATTGCAGCACGATGTCATTGGTGCCGATTCGAAGCCCTTCGATGGATTGTGGCCAGTCACCTGTCGTACCGCTCGGCGAGATCGCGATCTTAATTTTGCCATCTGATTGTTTCTCGACTTCTGTCTTAAAATTCTCTGCAACAACGCCCCAGTGGTCTCCAGGATTGTAGATGTGCGCCATGTTTAATGTGACGTTATCAAGCTCAGCGTGAGCGCCGGATACCAGAGTGGCGCTTAGCATGCCTGCAGCGATTATAGTTTTGTAAAAGTTCATATTCTGTCTGCTCCCAGTAGTAAAGTAGTTGCCGGACATACCGGCTATTCCGCCCTTCCTTAAAGTGTCTGTGCTCCAAGGAATGATGAATCATCGAGGGCAAGTGTCAGTGCAGTTAACGCGGCTGCGTAACTGTAGTGACGCATTCCCATGGCCACACCCGTGGCTGTGTGTGTAAAACTCGAGTTGATACTGCCTCCGCCGAGGCCTCTAGCCGTACCGGCGGCCGCGGCAATATTGGCAAAATGCACTTCCATCACCGGCCGACCTGTGTCCTCCAGCGCATGTCGTACACCTTCGCCTACCGTGGTCAGGCCAGCAGGATTAATGATGTATGCATCAACCCTGGCTGCACTGTCATGGATGAACTCAAGAATGGCCCCTTGGTAGTTGGACGAGAAGTTTTCAACTTCAACCCCCAGCGAAGCGCCGAAATCGGCTGTAAAGCTTTTGAGATCATCAAGAGAACCAATTGGTCCGTAGACCTGTTTTGAGCGGTTACCCAAACTAGACATGTTGGGTCCATCGATAACTGCGATACGGTGTTTTGTGTCGCTGTTTCGGACAACTTTAAAATCATGTTTCATGGTGTATCCCTTAGTTAAATCGCAGGCCTGCGTCGACATTTAAGGTTTGGCCAGTCATGTACTGACTGTCAGTTGAGGCGAGAAACATCGTTACGCCGATCATGTCCTCTACCGAGCCTTTGCGCTTTAAAGTCTGAGAGGCGATGATTGATTCCCATTGTTCTGGTTTGATCGTGTCTCGAGGCATCTCTGTCACAATGCCGTGAGGGCTGATTGCATTCACATTGATACCGTCTTCGCCCAGTTCGGTGGCCAGTGCGCGAGTGAGCGCAACGACAGCACCTTTTGAAGCAACATAGTGAGCGTAATTGGCACGACCGGTGACTACGACCGAAGATGAAATGTTGACGATCTTGCCAGCTTTCTGGGCACGCATAATGGGTGATACCGCCTGTGCGCAATAAAAGACACCTCGACCGTTTACATCCATCACGGCGTCCCATTCTTCAGGTTCGATTTGCTCGAACGGTTTCATTTTGAGTGTTGAAAATATGGCGGCGTTGTTGATTAAAACGTCAACGCGGCCCCACAAGTCGTTAACCGCCTGAACCATTGCAAACACAGTTGTTTTGTCGGATACGTCGACTTGAAACGCTTGAGCAGTGCCGCCGGTTGTCACGATTTCTGCCACGACGTTTTCCGCTTTGGTCAAATTCATGTCAACGACAGCGACCTTGCCACCTTCCGCTGCAAAACTATGGGCGTATGCGCGGCCAATGCCTTGCGCTGCACCGGTAATAATGATGACTTGATCTTTAAATCTCATGTTGAACTCTTGCCATTTTCAGAAGCGCCAGGATATTTAGGAATTCGCAGCGTGCCCATGCCACCGTCGAGAACCAGTGTCGTGCCGGTTGTCGAGCCCGACAACGGGCTTGCCAAATAGGCCACGGCGAATCCGAGCTCTGCCGGATCAACCATCTTGCCCGTGGGCTGTCGTTCGTTAAACGTGCGACGTTTGGCCACAGGGTCGGTTGCGCGGTTAGCGAGTTCGGTCATGAAGGGTGTATCTACCGTGGCAGGACTAATGCAGTTCACCCGAATATTCTCGGCAAGCAGGTCGGTTGCCATGGCAAGCGTCATTGAATGCACGGCACCTTTCGACGCTGAATACAGTGCGCGTTCCGGAATGCCGTTAGTCGCTGTACAGGAAGACATTGAAATCACTGATGCCGCATCTGATTGACGCAAAAACGGTAACGCTGCTCGCATCACTCGCATCTGACCCAATAAGTTAATGTCCAGTACCCGCATCCAGTCTTGTTCACTGCCTTGCTCAATCGTGCCGACAAAACTGACGCCAGCGTTATTGACCAGGATGTCAATACGCCCGTGTTTCTCGGCAAACTGTGTCACGGCATGTGTTACTGCATCGTGATCGCGCACATCGGCGAGCAGTGTGCAGCAACCGTCTGGAATGCCATCCGTATTACGATCTAATGCACCAACGATGACACCCAGTTCCAACAGCGTTTTTGCAATGGCCTGACCGATCCCTGACGCTGCGCCAGTGACCACGGCAACACGACCTTTGAGGGCAAAACTATCCATGCGCCATATCCTCTTTGATGTGCGGCACACGTCTGTCTAAAAACAGGTTGAGTTCTGCGGCTACGCGCTCCGATTGTGTCAACAGTCCCATGTGGCCAGCGCCTGGAAGTGAAATGTGGTGGGCAGTGCTGCCTTCGCTGTTTATCGTTGTGGCAATATCAGTATGGACAGCGGGGGGCGTCGACAGATCTTGCGCAAACGATAGACACAGTGTGGGCGGTAACGATGCCGCAATAATGGCGTAGCCCTGGAATTGAGCTAACGCTTTCCAGCTGGCATCAAAGCCTTCAGGTGTCATGTTTGACAGACTGTTTCTGGCCCGCTCATCGACCGGTGCATCGCTGAACCAGCGTTGCAATGTCACTTCGATCACCTCGTCCATCCCCACTTGTTGTGCAACAGCGCGATCAATAAAAGCAGGCAGCCCGGTCGGTGGGCTCGCTATGACAGTTAACGATTTGATCTGTGGATGCCGGGAGGCAAGCGTCGCAGCCACTGCAGCACCCATTGAATGACCGACGATATGAACCTGCTTTGCGCCGATAGTACCGAGGGCATTAGCGGCATCTGACACCAGCTCGGCAAAGCTGTGCGGTGAGCAACCAGATGCGGCCCCATGTCCGCGCTGATCAAAAGAGATGATGGTGCGGTTAGACGCGAGTAGCTTGGCGACGCCATTAAACGATGATCCATCCAGACCCAGTGAATGCAGGCATAGAATGGCCTCGTTGTCCGAATGGCCATGCCGGTACCATGTCGTGTCGAACCCGAGGGCTGTAACGGCCTGGTCAGCGGTGTTCATGTTGATGCCTTTCGCTGAGCTAGCGCACCGGTTGCGAACAGTGCCTCCACTTCCGGTGCATCCATTTGCAGCCAGTCGTTCAGGACAGCGCTGGTATCGGCGCCGCAAGCAGGCGGGTAGGTGGGTGCTTTTCTTTCACCGCCGGTAAAGTGGATAGGGTTGCCGACCACCTCGACTTTGGTGCCATCGGTGTGAGTCATGCCAGAGATCATGTCACGTCCAGAGTGACGAGAATCTTCCAGGGCTTCCGGCACGTTTTTAATTAAAGCAGTCGGAACGTCATGCTGTTGCAAACGTGTTGCCCAGTCTTCAGCGTCACGAGTCAGGAAGGCAGGTTCCAGAATGTCCCACAGTTCTTGGCGATTGGTCAGTCGAAGATCACCGGTGGCAAAGCGTTCGTCGGTTGACAGTTCCGGTAACTCCAACGCCATACAAAGCCCTTTCCACATGCGTTCGGTATTGGCAGTAATGACAACGTCACGATTATCGCGTGCCGTAAACGAGCGATAGGTGGGGATGGAATCATGGCCTGCGCCCTGGCGCCCCGGCACGGTGCCCGCGATAAGTGAGTATGCGCTTTGATAAGAGAGCATCGCCAATTGGCAATCAAGCATGGCGATGTCTATGTGGCGCCCTTGACCGCTGCGAGCACGATCAGCGAGTGCGGCGTTTATGGCAATGGTTGCATAAAGACCGGCCACCGTATCGCCGGCCGGAATACCCAGTCGAACAGAGCGGCCTTGCTCTTCACCGGTTAAACTCATCACACCCGATAACGCTTGCACAATCATGTCGTACGCGGGTCGATCGCGCCACGGGCTATCCTGTCCAAAGCCGCTGATCGATGCCCAAATCAATCCGGGTGTGCTGGCGCGCAAAGCTTCGATGTCGAGCCCCATGCGGGCGAGTACACCAGGGCGAAAATTCTCTACGACGACATCGACGGTTGCTATCAGCTTCTGAATAAGTGCAAGACCCTCTTCTGATTTCAGATCAACGGCAAGGGATCGTTTGTTGCGATTATTCGCCAAATAGTAGGCACTGTCATTGTTAACAAAATGAGGGGGTATGTGACGGCTGCTGTCGCCGTTGGGAGACTCTACCTTTACGACATCCGCCCCAAGGTCAGCCATCACCTGTGTACAGTAGGGCCCCGATAGAAATGTCGTTAGGTCAAGTACCTTAAAACCCTGTAGCGGAAGTGAAATGTCAGTTGTTGGACTCATCGTCGCTTAGCCCCCAAATCGTGGGAAAGACGGCTCGCGCTATCTGCTATTTCTTCCCCGGTTTTGGTCACATCATGATCACCAAAGTGCTCAGCCGGGGAGGTCATACACAGACTCCCGACGACACCACTGGGTCCGAACACAGCCGCCGCCACTCCTAGCGCACCCGGTAATTTTTCGCCTTTGCTGATACAGAATCCATTCAGCCGGACAGCGCGCAACTCGTGCATCAGCGTATCCAAATCCGGCGTGTGTAACCCAGTGGCAGGCGCTGGGCCTTCGTCACTTAAGATACGGGCAATTTCATCATCGGGCAGGTGTGCAAGCAGAGCCTTGCCCGACGCCCCCCACACTAAGGACAGCGGCGTGTTCATTTCAATACGATATGTCAGCGCTTTGTTACCATCACCTCGCGCGACAAAACTCATCGCTCTCTCGCCAGGTAAATAGAGACCGAACAGCACAGTTTCATCATAGCGAGACGCAATGTCCCGAACCGCATCCCGTGCAATATTCAGTAACCCGACCCGGTTTGTAAGCCTTGCTGCTACACGGTAAAACTGTGGTCCTATGTCATAAGTGCGACTGGCTGGATTCCCGGACACAAAACCATCGTCTTTGAGTAAGTTCAATAGCCGGTGTGCTGTGGAAGCTGCCAAGCCAAGTGTATCGGCAACATCTTTGACGCTTACCGGGCCATCTGCATCAGCAACATAGGTCAACACCTGTAGAGCGCGGCTCACAGTGCCGGAGGCTGCATTGGGTTTGGCCGGTGGTGTTTTTTCGCCAATACTCACGATGCCACCGTTTCGAACAAGTGGACCGTGCAGGCTCCGTGGTCCATACCGGCTATGCCTCCACCGGTAACATGCGTTAGTGCGCGACGCGCGCCTTCGACCTGCCGAGTTCCGGCTTGGCCAGTGAGATGCCAAAACACTTCAACAGCTTGCGCAACACCGGATGCACCAACGGGATGTCCTTTCGCCAGCAGCCCACCAGAGGGATTCACCACAACTTGACCACCGTAGGTACTCTTACCGTCGCGCAGAAAATCAGCCGCGTGACCTTCGGGGCACAAGCCTAACGCTTCATAATAAACAAGCTCGGCTATTGAAAACGCATCATGGAGCTCTACAACATCCAGGTCTTCAGGGCCAAATCCGGCTCGCTCATAAGCCTCACGCGCAGAGTGATAGGTGATATCGGGGTGCAGCATGTTACGAAAACCCGAAGTCGCTTGTCCGGAATGCAAAATAGAGGCTGCGATCCGCACCGATGCTGCACTCGATTGACGCAAGTATGCTGCGGATACCACAACGACCGCCGCTGCACCGTCACCGGTCGGGCAACACTGGAGGAGTGTTATCGGGTCGCTGATAGGACGAGATGCGAGTACTTCCTCTGCCGTGACTTCCTTGCGGAACTGGGCGTAGGGGTTTTGTTTGCCGTGTCGTCGCGCCTTCACGCTAACGTTGGCAAGTATTTCCGCAGTCTCGTTTCGGTCATGCAAAAAACGTCGTGCTCGCATCGCATACAGCGCGGGCATGACCATACCGGCTTGTACTTCAGGGTCTTCAGCCACTAACGGTAGAGTACCCCCACCAAACTGCGTGAGCTTATCAATGCCAATGACCAACGCTATATCAATTCGGCCAGCGGCAATATCCTTGACTGCTGCATTTAATGCGCTGGCACCACCCGAGCAGGCGTTGTCAACATTGGTCATGGGTATCGTGCCGATACCAATCTCTTTGCAGATGCGTTGGGCGGTTAACATGCCACCAAAAGCGTGGCCACAATAAACTGACTGGATATCGCTGGTTTTAAGCCCGGCAGTCTGGACGGCTCGTAGCGCAGCAGGGACTCCAAGACCCGAATAGCTGGACAGTTTATGCTTGCCCATTGGAATCATTCCGGCGCCAATGATAAAACTATCAATCATCATGCTTCATCCGTGTGAGTGTTGGGCTCAACCCACCAACTTGCCGCATCGGCTTTTAATGTCACTGGTGTATCGCAGCGCATGTTGCCGGGTATATTTCGAACCTGTGCGAGCACTCGCAGGCCATTCGGGAAATCAACGTAGCCGATGGTATAGGGCACGGTTCTGGTAGCGGAGACGTGTATGGTTGAAAATGAATAGAGTGTTCCGTCAGGCCCGATGCAGATGGGCTCCATGTCTGCTGTTCCGGTCATTTGGCATGTTGAGCGTTGAGGAAACGCCAAGCTACCGGACGATATCGATTGGCTGGCACACAAAAAAACCTGACCATCACGACGCACATAATCAACGCGGGTATCGATATCCAAATCAGCGTAGGGGCTATCCGCTACAGCGCGGTCGAATTCGTCTTTGGTGGGTTCATTCATAGGAGTGTTCACACACAATGATGTTGGGTTGTCGCCGTTTCAGCTCGGTGTATAAAATTATTGATCAGGCCAGCATAGTGTTGGGGTGTCTCCACGGCGGGCGTATGTCCTGCATCATCAATGACTGCATAGTCAGCCGACACTGGAATTTGTTTCTGAATCCACAACAGATCCTCTGGACGTTTTGCTCGATCCTCAGCCCCGGCAATTAACAGCGTGGGACAGTTGATCTGTGTGAGAACCGACCTGAAATCCGCGTGTTCGAATACGCGACGTACAACCTCTTCCGTATGGTTAGGTAGCTGTTTGAATTTCCTTTGCCAATAGTCGAAGGTTGCGGATTGGTTGTTAACAAAACTGCGACCAAACATGATTGCAACCAGGTTTGCCGGTAAGTCAGGATGACGGGGCTCAGAGAAAGAATCAGCCAGAGCAGCAAAGCGTTCAGGGTTGGCTTCGGATTGCCCTGTGCAACAAGACAGCGTTAAGCTTGCTACCCGGTTGGCGTGTTCACGCATGATTTCCAGCGCCACATAACCTCCCATTGAACTGCCCACAAGATGCACGTGTGGTAGGGCAAGTTGATCCAACAGTAAAATAATGTCTGTGGCCAACTGCGCCATCGTCGGTGCGTTTTGCCCCATGCTGCTGGCGCCCTGACCGCGATGATCAGGCGCGATGCACAAGTGTGATCCAGCGAAGCGCTGCACCGTTTCCTCAAACATCGTTCCGTCAAAAAAAAGGGAATGCAACATCACAACAGGCAGCTTGCCTGAAGCAGACGCCTCCCAGAGAGAAGCCGACAAGCTGCAACCATCCGCCGCATCAAACACGTGAGTTTTTCGAACGCTTGGCAACTTAACTCAACCTCTCTGGCATAGATTCCACTCAACGGAATGCAATTCCGTTCTATAAAACAATACTGGGCTTCCGCATGGCTGTCAAGGCTGGTGCCATGCGTTGGATAGACAACAGGTTCAGTGTTCAAGTTGATGCATCGCCAGCGACACGCCTGTCATCGGTGCGATAAACGTAAGCGCTTTTTATAACCGGGACGTTTTACGCTAACCAAAAACGGCGATAGAAGATCAGCAACAGGTTGTGCGCAAACAGGACGCGATGGGAGCTCTGTCGACCAACAAAACGGACAGTAAGCCATTCAGGATTGAAGTGAACATCGATAAGAAGAACGACGAAAATACTCGACTGGGCCAATATCAATGATCAAATATCAATGAGCCAACATCATGATGTAAATCACTCAATGAAGAGGTGACATATTCACCACGCTATTGCGCGACATGCAGTCACACTTGTGGATGCTATTTACAAAATAAAAACGTATTGATTCAGCAAAAATTTTGTATCTTGAATCGGTTGTGTAGTTTGGTTCAGATCGGTGGCAAGGTTAAGCAAGCGCTTGTAAAGCTGGCCAAGTTATATTCGGACAGAGGGTTAAATTGCGGGAGGCTTTATTCGGGCCGGTGAATTTGGGCCGGTGAATTTGGGCCGGTGGATTCGAGCAGGTGCGGTAGTCGCGCGCTGACATTCAATATGTCTGAAATCAGCTATCCTAAAATGTTTGCAACAAGAGCAGTTGCGACAGGGGCAGCAGGAACAGGGGTAGCAGGAATAGGGGCAGTCGAGACAGGTTGGATCGAGACAGGTGCTGTCGCAATAAGCGTATTACTGACGCGATCGTAGGCCCGAGAATAGGCCCAAGAATAGGCCTAGTGATAGCATCGGTCAGTGGGATCTACAGCGCCCTTGCCCCTATAGGCAACCGCTGCCAATACCAGTGGCACCGAGTAGCTCTTGATTAAACCCAACAGCCACAATTTCTACACAACGGCTGTTACGGGCAACCGCATCTACATAGAGTGTTGAGCGTGTGAAGCCGACGGGTGTCCCGTTTAGAATGATCTCATAACCATCAATGCTGCTCTCTAACTCCGGGTTGACTTCCCACGCAACGACAAACACGGGTCGGAGGTCTTCGATACGTATCGTGGTGAATACATCAGGCAGTGTATCTATTGGCACTTGCGAGGCGCTTAACGTGGGTTCGCCATTAAATAACACGGTTTGTTCAGTGGTATCGACCGTCAGAATGCCGGAGAGCGGGCCAGCGTTGCCAGCGTCGTCGATGAGCCTGATTTGATAGTCTGCCTGTTCGGCAGGGTTGTCGTCAAAGTGGCTGAATCTTGAGGGCTGGCTAGCGATGAGCTCGCCGTTCCGATAAACCTCGACGATCGGTTGCGGAGACGGCTTTTGCCCCGTGGCATCAAGCGTCACTGGTGTCCAGAATATTTCAACGGCAGTCGGACTGTAGATACGCGCATCCAGTGTTAACGCAAAGTTCTGCACAAACACGGCGTTGGAATCGACCGGAAGACTCAAATCAAAAGACACTTCTCCCTGATCCCAACACTGAAAGGTCCGGTCGGTGCGCTGCCCGCACATGACCGCTCCTACACGAGGAGACGCAGAGGCTCTGGCATTTTGTAAATCGGTCAGAAAATCTGTGTCACTGGACTGGATGGACAGAAACTGCTCACCCAACGGATAGCCAGCTGCCCTGTTGGCAACTCTGAAGTTGCAATCAAGAGTGCCATCGATCTGCAGTCCGCATACAGCCTCCCGAGTAGCTGCCAGATCGATGTAGGGTCCATTGTCTGGTGGAATGATGTGAGGCGTGACCGGCAGGATGGGTGGCTCGGCGACTGAGTTGTCTGCACACTTTATATCGCCATCGTCTGTTAATCCGCACACGGCACCTGATCGAAGATCAAGTTCAACGAACGGACCCGTCAGTCCTTGTGCTGAGCGACGTGGATCGTTCGACCAACAAATTGGGTCGCCTGCATCAGTAGTCACTCCGCAGGTTTCCAGTTCAGCTGCGTCAATATGCGAGAAGGTGACTCCGTCGGGCGGATCTAACTGAAGATTGGTATTCAGGCCCCAACACACGGCTTCGTTATTGACATCAAGTGCACAGGTGTAGTCTCCGCCTGCATCTATTTGTAAGAGTGGTGCGGTCACCACCGGTGCGTTCAGTTGACCAAATCTGTTTTCGCCCCAGCAAAAGGGTTGGCCCGCCAGCGTGATACCACACGCATGAGATTGGCCGACCGTCACCGCAGTTAATGCAGGTACATTGGATGGTGGTGATATTCGGCTGAATCCATCGGCGACGGTACAGGTGAGCTCGCCGGCATCATCGATCGCACAAAATTGTGAAAAGCTAAAGCCGTAGTCGGTGTTTGACTGTGCCAATACAAATAAAGGAGTTAACAAAAGAGGCGTGCACAACAGCCATTGTTTAATGTAAGAGAGAGACATGCTTGTTGGCGTCCTGTAGTT
>CALDUO010000124.1 GCA_937923745.1 uncultured Granulosicoccaceae bacterium | reverse complement strand
GTACGGTATCTCGATTGGCGAGAGCACACCCGACGGCAAAATTTTTCTGAAAGAGGAAGAAGAATGTTTGGCAGCCTGCGCCGGTGGTCCGATGATGCAGGTCAATCATGTGTATCACACACACCTTGATACCAACAAGGTCGACGAAATCCTAGATGCGCTGGACTAGATGCACTGGACTAGATGCACTTGACTAGTCGCACAGGACAATAAGCACGGAGCAGGCACTGTTCGATTCTATGGGTTGTCTGCAGCGATGCAGGCCTCTCGGCAGGTGACGAAAAGGCGCGAAGAAACAGACAGAGCTTCACAAGTCAAAAGAAGAGATACCAGAAAGAAATACCAGAACGGATTGACCGGGGAGGCATTGACAGGCAGGCATTGACAGGCAGGCCAAGAGCACGAGTGGAAATACAAAGCAGTGCCTCGTGTAGACCGAAAAGAACGCTGATACAGCTTGGCCAAGACGCGCCTCTTAAAGTGACTTAACTTTAGTGACCAAACTTTAGTGACCAAAAAGGGCCATGCTTCAAGAGGCAAGCTACTAAAACGCAGGGCACCGAGCAGCACACCATCGAAACATGCGGTGTGAATGGCTCAGGCAGTATCGACGACCTGCAACGCAGCAGCTACATACGAGCTGCCCTGAAACAAACAACTTAAATCTCGTTAGCAGTCATGACTGAACAACTGAGCAAGCCACAAGAGTTGAATCAGGTGTGCTACAGCACCCTGCAGTTCGATGAGCCGTGGACGTATGAAAATTATCTGAAAATCGGTGGTTTTAAAGCCTGGAAAAAAATACTCGATGAAGGGTTAAGTCCAGCTGATGTCGTCGGTATCGTCAAAGACTCCGGACTGCGTGGTCGTGGCGGGGCTGGCTTTCCCACCGGCTTAAAATGGAGCTTTATGCCCAAACCCCCCGAAGACGGTTCAACGCGCCAGAGCTATTTGGTGGTCAACTCCGATGAATCAGAGCCGGGCACGTGCAAAGATCGTGACCTCTTAAGATTTAATCCGTACGCGTTGGTCGAGGGCATGATTATCGGTTGTTACGCCGTGCATGCGACTGTCGGTTATAACTACCTGCGTGGCGAATTCATGGACGAGTGTTTTACCCGTTTTTCAGACGCGCTGGCCAAGGCCTATCAAGAAGGCTGGTTGGGTAAAGATATTCACGGCAAAGGCATCAACATCGACATCCATGCCACACTGGGCGCAGGTGCCTATATCTGCGGCGAAGAGACAGCATTACTGGAGTCACTGGAAGGCAAGAAAGGCCAGCCGAGATTCAAGCCGCCGTTCCCGGCCAACTACGGACTCTACGGACAACCAACTACCATCAACAATACGGAATCCGTTGCGTCAGTACCTGCAATTATTCGCAACGGTCCAGAGTGGTTTAAAGCGATGGGTGTGGAGACAGCCGGCGGACAAAAACTGTTCTCGGTGTCAGGACATGTCGCCTCGCCCGGTAACTTCGAAATTAACCTCGGCACCCCATTCAGTGACTTGCTGACTTTGGCGGGTGGTATGGCGGGTGGTCGCGCGCTCAAAGCGGTTATACCCGGCGGGTCCTCGGTACCCGTGTTGCCAGGCGACATCATGATGCAAACCAACATGGATTACGACTCCATTGCCAAACAAGGGTCTATGCTTGGTTCGGGTGCGGTCATCGTGATGGACGAAACCACAGACATGGTCAAAGCGCTGCAACGTATTTCACGTTTCTATTTTTCCGAATCGTGTGGCCAATGCACACCGTGCCGCGAAGGGACGGGCTGGCTCTATCGAATGCTGACCCGCATTGTTGAAGGACAGGGTATGCCTGAAGACATTGAAAAGCTTGAAGACGTTGCCGGTAAAATAGCCGGTCGTACCATTTGCGCATTGGGCGATGCGGCCGCGATGCCGGTGCAGAGCTTCGTGAAACATTATCGGCACGAATTTGCCTATTACATCGAGCACAAACGCAGTCTGGTACAAGAACAGCTCGGTGCGGTGGCATAACAAATAGACTGACTCTGATGAGCGAAAACGATACTACAATAACGGTCGACGGCAAGACGCTCCCCGCACGAAAGGGACAAATGCTGATCGAAGTCACTGATGCTGCCGGTATAGATGTGCCGCGGTTTTGTTACCACAAAAAACTGTCCGTAGCGGCCAACTGTCGCATGTGCCTTGTCGAGGTAGAAAAAGCGCCCAAGCCCTTGCCTGCGTGCGCGACCCCCGTAATGCCCGATATGGTAGTTAAGACGCAGTCGCCGGTTGCGCTTGCGGCTCAAAAAGGCACCATGGAATTTCTGCTGATCAATCACCCGTTAGATTGCCCGATTTGTGATCAGGGCGGCGAATGCGAGCTGCAAGACGTTGCCATGGGGTACGGCGGTGGCGTGTCTCAGTACACGGAAGGCAAGCGGGTGGTCATGGATAAATACATTGGCCCGCTGATCGCGACCGAGATGACCCGTTGTATCCATTGCACGCGGTGTGTCCGTTTTGGTGAAGAAATAGCCGGTATTCGCGAGCTTGGTGCTACCGGTCGTGGTGAGAATGTCCGCATCGGTACCTTTATCGAAAAGTCAGTATCGTCAGAGGTTTCCGGTAATGTGATCGATGTGTGTCCAGTGGGTGCTTTGACGGCTCGTCCTTCCCGCTACAGCGCTCGCTCTTGGGAATTAACGCAAGCGCCGTCGGTGTCCCGGCATGACAGCGTGGGCTCCAATCTGTTTGTTCATCTCGACGGCGATCGTGTTAACCGGGTTGTTCCGCGCGAGAACGAGCTGATCAATGAAACCTGGATTTCAGACCGCGACCGTTACAGCTATCAAGGCCTTCGCAGTGACGAGCGAGCGACCACGCCGATGGTACGCGTCAACGGCGAACTGAAAGAAACCAGTTGGGAAGCAGCGCTGCAGGCTGCTGCAGACACGCTCAAAGCTGCTGCAACACAAAACAACAACGAGGCCAGTGGGCTTGGTGTTCTGGCATCTGCCAGTGCAACGCTCGAAGAGCTGTACCTTGCTCAAAAGCTCGGACGAGCGCTGGGAACGAACAACATTGACCACCGATTGGGGCAAACCGATTTTCAGACCGATGCCGCAGCGCCGGTCATGCCTTGGTTGGGCATGCAACTCAATGATCTTGAGAGCCTTGATGCGGCCTTGTTTGTCGGTACCAACATTCGTAAAGACCAGCCCATCGCTGCGCTGCGACTGCGGAAGTCAGCATTAAAAGGCGGTGAAATACATTTCATTAATCCCCGGCATTTTGAGCTCCATTTCGATGCAGCGACCGAGCAGGTGTGTCGCATCGATCACCTGGTGGCAGAACTGGCTGCGGTTGCGAGCGCTGCTGGCGTTGACACCTCTGCTATCCGACCCGAGCACTCGATCGAGCCAACCGATGCGCACCGCAAGATCGCAGCATCACTGCAAAACGGCGAGAGAAGCGCTGTCGTGTTAGGTAACCTTGCCGTTGCGCATCCGGCTTTTGGGCAACTGCAGGTTCTGGCTCAATTACTGGCAGAGAAAACCGGCGCCACCGCTGGACGCTTGCCTGAAAGAGCGAACACTGCCGGTGCGTGGCTGGCAGGTATGGTGCCGCACCGTGGTGCCGGCGGCAGTGCAGTCAGTGGCAACGCAGGACAACATGCGGCAGCCATGCTGAGCAATGCGCTCGGCACCTACCTGATGCTTGATGTCGAGGCGAGTTGTGATGCAGCCAACCCGGGTCAGTCCGTTGCGACACTCAAGCAAGCGGATCATGTTATCTCGTTGTGTGCGTTTATCAGTGACGAAACCCGTGAGACCGCCACTGTCGTGCTGCCCATTGCTACCTTTACAGAGACGTTTGGCACTTATGTCAACGCGACAGGTCAATGGCAGTCCTCCAAAGGGTTGGTCAGTGCACCCGGCGAGGCGCGGCCAGCCTGGAAAGTATTGCGTGTCCTCGGTGACATGCTTGCATTAGCCGGATTTGATTACATGACGCCAGAGGCCATCACAACTGAGTGTCAACAAGCCTGCGGAAACGTTACACTAAACAATATGACACTCTCTGCTTCGGACAGCACGGCAGGTGCCACACTAAACGGCAGCCAAAACGGAGAGCTGGTGCGATCGGGAGAGACACCCATTTACGCAACAGACTCCCTGGTCAGACGATCGGTACCCTTGCAAAAGACCGAAGACGGTCGGGCACAGGCTATCGCGATGTTGTGCCACGCTGATGCTGAACGGCTCGGGTTTGCAGACGGCGACGAAGCGCTGGTCGTGCAATCGTGGCAGGGTGGTGAGGGCGAGGCCCGACTCGCTGTTAAACTGAGTGACGCGATTCCGTCCGGCAGTGTCTGGATCCCGACAGGTATTCGTGAGACAGCAGCATTGGGTGCATTGGGTACACCCGTGAGCATGACATCGGTTGCGTCCGTTAGTTGATGGATAACAAAAAGCACGGCATGGCGCACTTTGTAGCGCCACACACAGTCCGAAAAACTGTCCCGAAGACTGCCTCAAAGACTGCCCCTAACACTGTTACAGGCCAGAGTTAAACTGTGGATAATTTTATTCTACTGATAGTCACGATCCTAAAGATCATACTGATTATCGTACCGCTCCTGATTGCGGTTGCTTACCTGACGCTGGCGGAGCGTAAGGTCATTGGGTCGATGCAGGCGCGGGTTGGACCCAATCGTGTCGGGTGGCGTGGTCTTGCACAGCCGTTCGCCGACCTGTTCAAACTACTGACGAAAGAAGTCATCGTACCGTCCAGCTCCTCGCGCTTTTTGTTCCTGATAGCGCCGGTGTTGTCCCTCGCGCCAGCCTTTGCCGCGTGGGCGGTGGTGCCCTTTTCCGACGGGTTGGTTTTGGCTGATGTGAACGCGGGTCTGTTGTACGTGCTGGCCATGACATCGCTCGGCGTCTACGGCGTTATCATTGCCGGTTGGGCGTCCAACTCGAAGTACGCGTTTCTTGGTGCGATGCGCTCCGCCGCACAAATTGTGGCCTATGAAATCGCGATGGGTTTTGCACTGATCGGTGTGTTAATGATGAGTGGGTCTCTGAACCTCTCTGATATCGTCAGGGCGCAAAGTGGCGGTATCGGTCACTGGTTTTTGCTGCCGTTGTTTCCATTGGCTGTGGTCTACTTTATCTCTGGCGTTGCAGAAACCAACCGTGCGCCGTTCGACGTTGCCGAGGGCGAGTCAGAAATCGTTGCAGGCTTTCACGTCGATTACTCAGGTATGGCGTTCGCGGTATTTTTTCTGGCGGAATACGCCAACATGATCATGATTGCAGCGTTGACGGCTATCATGTTTCTGGGCGGCTGGTTATCACCGATTGACGGGTTCGGTGATGGGTTCCATTGGTTTTTGATCAAAACATCGTTAATGCTGTTTTTCTTCTTGTGGTTCCGAGCCACATTCCCGCGATATCGTTATGACCAAATTATGCGATTGGGGTGGAAGGTATTTATACCGGTGACTATTGTGTGGATCGCCGTGGTGGGATTTGCAATTTATTTTAATGTCGGACCTTGGTTTCAGATCAGGAGCATATGACAATGACTGGCCAGATCAGTAAAACCATCAAGAGCTTTGCCCTGTGGGAATTGCTCAAAGGAATGAAACTGACCGGACGTTACTTTTTGTCCGGCAATGTGACGGTGCAATACCCTGAAGAAAAGACTCCGCAGTCCAATCGGTTTCGCGGGTTGCATGCATTAAGACGTTACCCCAACGGTGAAGAACGTTGCATTGCTTGCAAGCTGTGCGAAGCGGTTTGCCCGGCACTGGCAATCACCATAGATTCCGAACAGCGTGAAGACGGTACGCGCCGCACCACCCGCTACGACATTGACCTTTTCAAATGCATTTTTTGCGGATTTTGCGAGGAGGCCTGCCCGGTCGACTCCATCGTGGAGACACGGGTGTTTGAATATCACTTTGAAAATCGGGGTGAGCAGATAATGACCAAAGCCAAACTACTGGCTGTTGGTGACAAGTATGAGGCACAGATTGCGGCAGACCGTGCCGCTGACGCGCCCTTCCGATAGTTAATGGCCCAGACACGTCCAGATACGTTATGACATTTCAGCTTTTTGTTTTCTATGTGCTGGCCGCCATTCTGGTGTTTGCAGCTGGCCGGGTAATCACTGTCCGAAACCCCGTGTATGCGGCGCTGTTTCTGGTACTTGCGTTCTTTACCAGCGCAGGCATCTGGATGCTGCTCGAAGCGGAGTTTCTGTCAATCACGCTCGTGCTGGTTTATGTGGGTGCGGTGATGGTGTTGTTCCTGTTCGTTGTGATGATGCTCGATTTGAATATTGCACCGCTGCGGGAGGGTTTTATGCAATACCTGCCGGTCGGTATTCTGGTGGGTTTGATCATGGTGATCGAAATGATCTTCCTGATTACCCAGCGTTACTTTAAGGCAGATAACTACCCGATTCCGCCACCGTCCGACGCCGGCTACAGCAACACTGAGGCGCTCGGGCTGCTCCTGTACAGCGAGTATCTCTATCAATTTGAAATCGCGGCCGTGATCCTGCTGGTGGCGATTGTGGCAGCGATAGCACTGACGATGCGCAAACGGCCCGAGACGCGTTATCAGAAACCTGCGGAACAAATAAACGTTAAAAAAGAAGATCGGCTGCGTGTTGTGTCAATGAACAGCGAGAAGGACTAGCCCCATGATTACGTTGTCTCATTACCTGGCGCTTGGCGCTATCCTGTTTTGTTTTAGTGTGGTGGGTATTTTTCTCAACCGCAAAAACGTCATTATTCTGTTGATGTCCATCGAGCTGATGTTGTTGTCGGTGAACATGAATTTTGTGGCGTTCTCCAGATTCCTCGGCGACGGAGCAGGGCAAATCTTTGTCTTCTTCATATTAACCGTCGCCGCCGCAGAGGCCGCCATCGGTCTTGCCATATTGGTTGTTCTTTTCCGTAATCGCCAAACCATTAATGTTGGCGACCTTGATGAGTTGAAGGGGTAATCGTGAAACTGCTCTATACACTCATTCCGCTATGTCCGCTGATCGCTGCGATCATCGCCGGACTGTTCGGTCGCCGCATCGGGCGCGTTGCGTCACACCGTGTCACCATCGGTGCTGTCGCTATTTCTTTCCTGTTGTCGCTGGTGGCTTTTCAGCAAATCATCATTGCCGGTAAAGAGCCGTTTAACGAGACGCTGTACACATGGATGGTCAGCGGCGGTATCAATTTCCAGATTGGTTTTCTGGTCGACAAGCTCACCGTGATGATGATGCTGGTCGTGACGTTTGTATCGTTAATGGTGCACATCTATACCATCGGCTACATGCATGACGATGATGGTTATCAGCGCTTCTTCAGTTATATTTGCCTATTCACGTTCTCGATGCTGATGTTGGTCATGGCCAACAACTTCACCCAGCTGTTCTTTGGTTGGGAGGCTGTAGGCACAGTGTCATACCTGCTGATCGGCTTTTGGTACACACGAGACACGGCAGTGTTCGCCAACATGAAAGCATTCCTGGTTAACCGCGTCGGTGACTTTGGTTTTCTGCTGGGTATTGCGGCTGTGTTGATGTATACCGGAAGTCTGGACTACGCAACGGTATTCGAGGCAGCACCGTCGTTGGCCAACGAAACCATCGATATTCCCGGTGTTGCCACCTGGGCATTGCCAACAGTTATCTGTATTTTGCTGTTTATCGGTGCAATGGGTAAGTCGGCGCAGGTCCCGTTACACGTTTGGCTGCCCGACTCCATGGAAGGCCCCACGCCTATTTCAGCGCTGATTCACGCCGCGACGATGGTGACAGCCGGTATCTTTATGGTAGCCAGAATGTCGCCACTGTTCGAGTTAAGTGAGACTGCGTTGAGCTTTATCCTGGTGGTTGGTGCGGTCACTGCGTTATTCATGGGACTCGTTGGTATTGTTCAACACGACATCAAGCGCGTTGTTGCTTACTCAACCCTGTCACAGCTGGGTTACATGACCGTAGCGCTTGGCGCGTCAGCTTACTCGGTGGCGGTGTTTCATTTGATGACACATGCGTTTTTTAAGGCGCTGCTTTTCCTCGCCGCAGGATCGGTCATCATTGCAATGCATCACGAACAGGATATGCGGCGCATGGGTGGACTCAAAAAGTATCTGCCAATCACCTACTGGACGTCGCTACTTGGATCACTGGCCTTGATCGGCTTTCCGGGATTCTCCGGATTCTTTTCCAAAGACCTGATCATCGAGGCGGTTCACGCGTCCACGATTCCCGGTGCAACGTTCGCGTACTATTGCGTGCTGATTGGTGTTTTTATCACTGCGTTCTACACCTTCCGCATGTTCTTTAATGTGTTCCATGGCAAAACAAACATGGACAAGCACACTGAAGAGCACTGTCACGAACCGCCGCGTGTGGTGACGTGGCCGCTGATCGCTCTTGCTGTGCCGTCTGTGCTGATCGGCTGGTTAACTGTTAACTCGGTCGCGTTAGGCGACTTCTTCGACGGCATCATTTACGTGGACAGCTCGCACGATGTGGTCGGTTATTTAAGTGAAAAGCTGCACGGCGCCTCGGGCATGCTCGCGCACATCCCGGCATCGAAGCCGTTCTACCTCGCGGTAGCCGGTGTGCTGTGTGCGTGGTTGCTGTTTTACTTCAAACCGGCAATCCCGGCTTTTCTCGCGCCGGTGCAGCGTTTGTTGGAGAACAAGTACTACTTCGATAACTTCAATCAGGCATTGTTCGCCGGTGGCAGTGTGGGCTTGGGCCGATTTTTCTGGAAACACGGCGATCAGACCATTATCGACGGTGCATTGGTCAATGGGTCTGCGAAGTCAGTTGAACGGCTGGCCGGTATCGCCCGATTTACCCAAACCGGATTTTTGTTCCACTATGCATTTGCGATGATCCTCGGATTGTTGGGTCTGCTGACGTGGTTACTGTTTCTGTAACGTCCCGCCACACTGAAAACGAGTGACTGAAATAAAGTGGAATTGATTACGCATAGTTGGTCTGTACTGAGCCTCGTAATCTGGCTGCCTATTATTGCGGGTATCGCGATTATCGGCGCTGGAGACGCGTTGGCGCGCAAGTTTGCACTGGGTGTTTCAATACTGACCTTTCTGTTGAGCCTGCCGCTCTACTTCAGCTTTGACACGGGCACAGCTGCGATGCAGTTTGCCGAAGATCGCCAGTGGTTACCCGGGTTTGATATTCGTTATACCTTAGGTGTCGACGGTATCTCGATGCCGCTCATTGTGTTAACCACATTTATCAATGTCATTGTGGTGATCTCGGCGTGGGAAGTGATTAAAGACCGCGTCGCGCTATACCTGGGCGCCTTTCAGCTGATGACCGGTTTGATGGTGGGTGTCTTTGCAGCACTGGATGCCATTTTGTTCTACATCTTTTTCGAGGCTACGCTGATTCCGATGTTTTTGATCATTGGTATCTGGGGTGGTCCAAACCGCGTTTACGCCACCATAAAGTTTTTTCTGTACACCTTTCTTGGCTCCGTATTCATGTTGGTCGCGTTGATCTACATGTATCGTGTCGGAGGTAGTTTCCATGTGCCTGACCTGCATGCTCTGGCGCTGAGCAGTAAACAGCAGACCTTGATTTTCCTCGCCTTTCTGGTGGCGTTTGCGGTCAAAATCCCGATGTGGCCAGTGCACACTTGGCTACCGGACGCTCACGTTGAAGCGCCGACTGCCGGTTCTGCAGTGCTGGCTGCAATCATGCTGAAAATGGGCGGATACGGTTTTCTGCGATTTAGTTTGCCGGTGACACCGGATGCCAGTATGGCGCTGGACGGACTGATGATCGCGTTGTCACTGATTGCTGTGGTGTACATCGGGTTCGTGGCACTGGCGCAGCACGACATGAAAAAGCTGGTGGCTTACTCTTCCATTTCTCACATGGGTTTTGTAACACTGGGTATCTTCATCGCGTTTATGCTCATTCAGTCTGGCAACGCCGACGCAGCGGCCTTGGGTATCGAAGGCGCAATCATGCAAATGGTGTCGCATGGGTTTATTTCTGCAGCGATGTTCCTGTGTATCGGCGTTATGTACGACCGCGTGCACAGTCGTGAAATCTCTGCCTATGGTGGTGTCATCAACACCATGCCAATGTTCGGCGCGTTTATGGTGTTTTTCTCACTGGCAAATGCAGGGCTGCCAGGCACCTCCGGTTTTGTCGGCGAATTCATGGTTATTCTCGCCAGCTTCCAGGCAAATGTTTGGTTTGCAGTGCTGGCAGCCACCACACTGATTCTTGGCGCTGCCTATACCTTGTGGATGGTAAAGCGAGTCATCTTTGGCGATGTCGCTAACGACAGTGTTCGTGCACTGAAAGATATCAATCAACGAGAGTTTCTGATGCTGGCGTTGTTAGCGGCTTTTGTGCTGTTGATTGGTCTCTGGCCCGACTTGCTCGCCAGTGTTATGCATGCCTCGGTCGAGAACCTTGTGCAACACATCAACCAACCTAAGTTCTAACGGGCAGCACCGATGAATAATTTGCATGTAGCGACGCCGGAAATCTTTTTGTTGGTTGCCGTCTGTACCGTTCTGGTCGTTGACCTGTTTCAGACTGACAAGCGTCGGGTTGTCACGTACTGGTTATCGCAGGCAACACTGGTGATCACACTCGCGCTGTGTTTTGGCCAGCTTGGCGATGAGCCGGTTACTGCGTTTAATGGTGCCTACACCATGGATAGCATGAGTGCCACGCTCAAGTGCTGGATTCTCGGTATTGCGCTGCTCGGTTTTTTGTATTCGCGTGATTATATCGGCGAGCGGGATATCCAGAACGGCGAATACTACGTGCTCGGCCTGTTTGGTGTGGGCGGTATGATGATCATGGTCTCCGCCAACAACATGCTGAGTATTTATCTGGGTCTTGAGCTGCTAGCGTTGTCGCTGTATGCGATGGTGGCGTTGTACCGCACCAGCTCGCGCGCTGCAGAAGCTGCCATGAAGTACTTTGTGTTGGGGGCGCTGGCGTCTGGCATGCTGCTGTACGGTATGTCGATGGTGTACGGCGCTACCGGATCACTGGACCTTGCAACCATCAATAACATCATTGCCTCTGCCGTCGAGGGAGGGTCGGACTCTGACGAATCGGTCTACCGTAGCCTTGGTGCCAGATTTGGTCTGACCTTTATCATTGTGGGTGTCGCCTTTAAACTGGGCGCAGTACCGTTTCACATGTGGTTGCCCGATGTTTATGAGGGTGCGCCCACGTCGGTAACGCTCTACATTGCAACGGCCCCTAAAATAGCGGCATTTGCCATGGTCATTAGACTGCTGGTTGATGCGTTACCCACCTTGCACAGCGACTGGCAACAGATGCTCGCGATTCTGGCGGCGCTCTCGTTAATTGTCGGGAATTTGGTTGCGATAGCGCAAAGCAACATCAAACGTATGTTGGCCTATTCAACCATTTCACATGTTGGCTTTCTGTTGCTCGGTATTGTCGCCGGTACGGCAGAGGGCTATAGCGCTGCGATGTTCTATGCGGTCACCTATGCATTTACAACACTGGCAGCTTTCGGTGTACTGCTGGCCATATCAGCCAATGGTTATGAGGCCGACGAACTGGTTTCTTTGTCGGGGCTGGCTCGCCGTAAACCTCTGTTGGCGATGGTGATGATGCTGTCTCTAATCTCGCTCGCAGGCGTGCCGCCGCTGGTTGGTTTTTACGCGAAGCTCTCGGTGCTCAAAGCCGTTATCGGCGCCGACTTCCTGTGGCTAGCCGTCGTTGGTGTGATCATGTCCGTTATTGGGGCGTTTTATTACCTGCGTGCGATCAAGCTGATGTACTTCGACGAGCCGATCGCTGACACCGTCGAGGTGTCCGAGACTGTAGGCACCGATACCACAAAAGACAACGAAGCGATTGTGACGAGCGCGCCGAGCCTGTCCGGACCCATTGCGGTCAGGGGTGATGTTGGACTCGGGTTGGCGATCAACGGGGCCGCGGTCATTTTGTTTGGCATCTTTCCTGGTCTGATCATGGCAGCTTGCATACGGGCTTTTACGTAAATTCGCGGTATCGCCGGTGCTGCCTGACCCCGTCGTCGGCAGCCCTCCGTTCTGACGGTCCTCGGCGCTGACGGTCCACGCGGCTAGAGACATCCGCGCCCGTCAGGCGATTTTAGTTGTCATACCTGTGCGGGTGTTTTACAGACCCCCTATCTAGAACCCCCCTTATATAAAAAACGCCCCTATTTAGAACCCCTCCTGTAAGAACCCCTCCTGTAGAACCCCTCCTGTAGAACCCTTGGGTAAAAGCCCCTGGTCGGGCAATGTCTGACCATTCAGCCCCTGTCTGCTCAAGCTCTGTCATGGTAAACCTTGTGCGGTAAGTTCCTGTCCAGCCAAACTCTACCCAGGCTAACGCTATCCACGCTAACGCCATGTATTTGAATAAGGGCAGATCGGAGATCTGTCATTGAATGCAGCGTGTTCACCGATCGCCAGGTACGCTCAGCCAAGCCAGCGCAGGTCTTTGTCGGTGCAGATCGACAGACTGACATACATACGGCCCCGTCACCCCGCAAACACGCTCAAACCAATAATTTGCAAAGGTATGGACCGATTATTGAATGCCTTATTCGCACTGGCAGTGCTCGAGTAACAGGATGTTGTTGATAAACAGGCAAGAAAGCCCACTGGCGGTATTGCATGGTGGGACCACGTGAGTTAATATACTCTGATACCAGTTGCGGGGTGGAGCAGTCTGGCAGCTCGTCGGGCTCATAACCCGAAGGTCGTAGGTTCGAATCCTACCCCCGCTACCAAAATAATAATGTCTCACGGTAAGAACATCACCGTGGAGGCGCATAAAAGGCTCCTGAATGGAGCCTTTTTTAATGGGCAATCGATAATACCTAACGACGGTCGGCAGGAATTAAAATCGCAACATGCAGAGGGCTAGCGAGAAAGTAACAGGGCTACTGGAACCCACCGTCAGTTCGTTGGGTTATCAGTTTATTGGTGCCGAATTTGGTCAGGCAGAAAACGGACAAACGCTGCGTGTCTACATTGATCACAGTGACGGAATCACTGTTGATGACTGCGGATTGGTCAGCCGTCAAGTCAGCAGTTTGCTGGATGTTGAAGACGTTATTCCCGGCGCTTATTTGTTGGAAGTGTCATCACCAGGCGTCGATCGGCCTCTCTTTACGGCCAGCCAGTTTGCCGAGCAGATTGGGGCGATGATCAAAATAAGACTAAGTCGTATGGTGGCGGGACAGAGACGGTTTACGGGTCTGTTAACGCAAGCCACCGATGACAAAATAACGCTGGAGTTTGATGGGCAGGAGACCACATTATTTATCAATGATGTTGAGTCTGCGCATGTTGTACCTAATTTTCGGATCAGAAAATAACCGGATTACATTATGGGTAAAGAAATACTGTTGGTCGTTGATGCCGTCTCTAACGAGAAGGGCGTTGAAGAGACAATTATTTTTGACGCATTGGAAGCGGCACTGGCCTCTGCGACTCGGAAGAAACATGGCACTGACATCGAAGTCCGTGTTTCAATAGATCGTGAAACAGGCGATTACAAAACATTTCGGCGTTGGGAAATCCTCGAAGACGATGCTGAGCAGGAATTCCCGCTCCGTCAGATGACATTGTCTGCTGCCCAAATCGACGAACCCGAAATCGTTGTTGGTGGCTTCACCGAAGAAGAAATCGAATCTGTTGAGTTTGGTCGTATCGCCGCACAGACGGCCAAACAGGTTATTGTCCAGAAAGTACGCGAAGCAGAACGTGAGCGGGTCGTTGAAGCTTACCGCAGTCGTGTCGGTGAGTTGGTCATGGGGATAGTTAAACGCACCGAACGTGGTGGCGTTTATCTTGATCTGGGCGCTAACGCCGAAGCCTACATTTCACGCGAGGATATGATTCCGCGAGAAGCCGTCAGGCCGGGCGACAGGTTACGTGGGTATCTGCGTGAAGTCCGATCCGAAATTCGTGGCCCTCAGCTTTTCGTCAGTCGCACCGATCCCGAATTTTTGATCGAGCTGTTTAAGCTCGAGGTCCCTGAAGTGGGGCAGGGCGTCATTGTGATCAACGGTGCTGCCCGTGATCCAGGGGCACGAGCCAAGATAGCGGTGTCGTCAAACGATCCGCGGCTGGACCCGGTCGGTGCGTGTGTAGGTATGCGAGGCTCGCGGGTACAAACCGTCTCCAACGAACTCGCAGGCGAGCGGATTGACATCATTCTATGGAATGACAACCCCGCGCAGTTTGTCATCAATGCCATGGCGCCTGCTGAAGTTAAAGGCATTGTGGTTGACGAGGATTCGCACAGCATGGACATCGCTGTAGAGGCCGAGAAGCTGTCGCTGGCCATTGGCCGTGGTGGTCAAAATGTACGTTTGGCTTCCGACCTGACCGGCTGGGTGCTCAATGTCATGGATGAGACCAGTGCTGACGAGAAAAGCGAGGTTGAGTCCAGAGCAACCCTGCAGTTGTTTGTTGATCAACTCGACGTTGACGAAGAAGTGGCGCTTATCCTTGTACAGGAAGGGTTTACCACCGTAGAAGAGGTGGCGTATGTACCACGCGACGAGTTACTGGATATCGAAGAGTTTGAAGAAGAGATTGTTGATGAGCTACGAAGCCGCGCGCAAGACGCCCTGCTGACACGCGCCATCGCAACCGAAGAAAAGCTGGGTGGCAACACGCCGTCACCTGAATTGTTGGCACTGGAAGGCCTTGACTCGGCGATGGCTTACAATATGGCTGCACACGCTATAGTGACCGTCGATGATTTGGCAGAACAATCAGTTGATGAGCTGATGGTTGTCGACGATATGGACGAAGAACTGGCCGCCAAACTGATTATGAAAGCCCGCGAAAGCTGGTTTACAGAAGATGGCGAAGAAGCAGGGGATGCAGCAGATCAGGCCGCTGGATAATACAGTAACTGATCAGAGCGCATACCCAATCTGCACGCGAGGAAATAGACACGAATGGCTGAAGTAACAGTACAACAACTGGCACAGGTGGTTAATACGCCAGTAGAAAAATTGCTTGAGCAACTTCGTGAGGCCGGAGTCGCCAAGTCGAGTGGCACTGATTCTATTTCTGATGAAGAGAAGGTAGCGCTGCTCACTCACCTACAGAGCTCTCGTGGACAGGGCGGCGCAGATGCAGCCGGTGGCGGCAAAGGCAAAATCACATTACGCCGCAAGCGCGTCAGTGAGCTCAAAAGTGATTCCAGTGGCCGCAAGACAGTCAACGTCGAAGTCAGGACCAAGCGTGTTATCCGCCGACCTGCAGCTGTTGATGATGCACCGGAAGAGGCGGTGGAGACCGAACCTGCAGTCACTGAAACACCAACGGCTGATGTCGTAGACAGCGCGCCCACCGGCGACGCTGCAACAGCAACCGACTCAGTGCCGTTGACACCAACCGAGCCAGATACCGAATCTCCGGACACCATATCTCCGTCTCCGACAGCCGAAGACAACACAGCAGCAGTCGAAGACGCTGCTGCTGCCAATGCGGCTGCAGAGGCTGCGGCAACAGCGGCTGTAGAGCGCTCTGTTGCCGATCAACTTGCGGCAGAAGCTGTCTCAATGACACCGGAGCAGCAAGAACTCGCCCAAGCCAAAATTGCCGAGTTAACCCGAAAAGAAGAAGAATCCCGCGAACTCGAACGTAAGCGGATGAGCATTATCGAAGAGCAGCTCTCGCGTGATCACGCAAGACTGGCGGCAGAACAGCAAGCTGAACGTCAGGCCATGCTGGAGAAGAAGCGGGTCGCAGAAGAGGTTGCCAAAAAAGAGCAGGCAGAACGCGAGCGTCAACGTGGACTCGAGGACGCACAGCGTCGTGCTGCTGCTGAAGCGCAGGAAGTCAGCAAAGAAAAATCACACCGTAAAGACGGTAAAGGTCGGGGTAAAGGCCGTGCCGAAGGCGGTGGCGGCGGTGATGCCAAGACACGTTACGGCCGTAACCAATTGCACGTTGCCAAAGACATGTCTGGTCGTCGCTATAAGGGCAAGTCGCGTCGGATGTCGTCTCCTGCCATTGAAAGCAAGCATGGCTTCGAGCGTCCAACCGCGCCTGTCATTCGGGATGTCGACGTACCGGACACCATTACCGTAGCTGAGCTCGCCAACAAGATGGCCGTCAAAGCGGCTGAAGTCATTCGTGCCATGATGGGTATGGGCGTGATGGCGACGATCAACCAAATGCTCGATCAGGACACCGCCATGTTGGTGGTCGAAGAAATGGGCCATCGCGCGGTTGCCGCTGGCGCTGACGATATCGAGGCCACACTGGCCAACAAACTCACCAGTGGTGATGCTGACGATAGCGAACTGCAGACACGTCCGCCGGTGGTCACCGTGATGGGGCACGTCGATCACGGTAAGACATCTTTGCTCGATTACATTCGTAAGAGTCGGGTTGCGTCCGGTGAGGCTGGTGGTATCACGCAGCACATTGGCGCCTATCACGTCGAGACCAAAACCGGGGTGATTACTTTCCTCGATACACCGGGGCACGCCGCGTTCACGTCAATGCGGGCGCGTGGCGCCAGAAGTACTGACATTGTGGTGTTGGTGGTGGCCTCTGATGACGGTGTTATGCCGCAGACCATTGAAGGTATTCAGCATGCTCGCGCTGCAGAAGTGCCGCTGGTTATTGCCGTCAATAAAATGGACAAGCCCGGTGCTGATGTAGAGCGAGTGCGCAGCGAACTGGCTCAGCACGATGTCATATCCGAAGAGTGGGGTGGCGACACCGTCTTTGTACCGGTCTCGGCGCTGGAAGGTACCGGTATTGACGAGCTCCTGGATGCCATCGCGTTGCAGGCAGAAATTCTTGAACTCAAGGCGAGCCCTGAAGGTAATGCACGCGGTGTGGTCATTGAGGCATCACTCGATAAAGGCCGTGGCCCTGTGGCAACGGTGTTGGTCCAGAACGGTACGTTAAAGCGCGGCGATATTTTTATCTGTGGTCAGGAAACCGGTCGAGTCCGTGCACTGTTCGATGAGAACGGCCAGCAGGTAGAGTCTGCGGCACCGTCAATACCTGTTCAGGTACTGGGTCTGTCCGGAACACCGAACGCCGGTGACGAAATGCTGGTAGCGCCTGATGAGAAAAGTGCGCGTGAGCTCGCAGCCTTACGACAGGATAAAAGCCGTGATGCGCGACTCGCCGAGCGTAAACCTGCCAAACTCGACGACGTCTTCTCACAGATTAAGGGGGGTGAAAAAGCGTCGCTCAATCTCGTGGTCAAGGCCGACGTTAAAGGTAGTTTCGAGGCCATCCGTGACTCGCTTGAAAAACTGTCAACCGATGAAGTCAGTATCCGGGTCGTCGGTGGTGGCGTCGGTAGTATCACAGAGTCCGATGCCAATCTTGCTGCGGCTGCCAGTGCCATCATGATTGGCTTTAACGTCCGGGCAGACGGCAGTGCCAGAACCTTTATTTCCGACAACGACATCGACTTGCGTTACTACAGCGTGATTTATGACGTGATTGATTTGGTCAAACAGGTTGCCGGCGGCATGCTTGCACCGGAGATCAAAGAACGCATCATTGGTTTGGCTGAAGTGCGTGATGTGTTTAAGTCACCCAAGTTTGGTCTGATTGCCGGTTGCATGGTTATCGATGGCGTTGTGCGCCGCGAAGAACCCATTCGTGTCCTGCGCGACAACGTGGTGATCTACGAAGGCGAGCTCGAATCTCTGCGACGTTTTAAAGATGACGTCAAAGACGTGCACATGGGCACCGAATGCGGTATTGGCGTAAAGAACTACACCGATGTGCAGCCAGGTGACCAAATTGAGGTCTTTGAGAGAACTGAAGTTGCGCGATCTCTGTAATTCCAGTTCAGAGGCGCGCCTGTGAAAGACTTCCCGCGCAGCTATCGTGTCGCAGATCAAATTCAGCAAGAGTTGTCTGGGCTGATCCGACATTCGCTGAAAGATCCGCGCTTGTCGCCCATGTTGACAATCACATCGGTGGATGTAACCCGAGACCTGTCGTTTGCCCGGGTCTACTACTCGGTGATGAACAGCGAAGAGCGCGATGACACTCAACGAGCGCTTGAGCGTTCTGTCGGATACCTCCGCCGCCAACTGGGCTCTGCACTGTCGCTTCGGGTGGTGCCACAGCTGCAATTTCATTACGACAGTTCGATAGAGGACGGTGCGAGGATGTCTGCGCTGATTGATCAGGCCGTCAGCTCCAATACGACCGATGCAGACACTGACGCGGGTCAATCCATGTCTGAGCAGCCTGGCACAGACGACGACAATCCGGCCAATAAACACTAGCCGGCGGACTGACCTTGTCCTATCGATCCGACTGACCGTATCCCGCCCCACTGATATCCATCCATTCCTGCTAAACACATTATGGGAAGGCGAAATAAAAAAGGCCGCCGCATACATGGTGTATTGCTGCTGGACAAAGAGACCGGGTGCAGCTCCAATCAGGCACTCCAGCGTGTCAAGTGGCTGTATGACGCCAATCGTGCTGGCCACACTGGCAGCCTCGACCCGCTGGCGACCGGCATGTTGCCGGTGTGCTTTGGAGAAGCAACACGGCTGTCGTCCTGGTTGCTGGACGCCGATAAAGAATATATCGCGACCGCTCAACTCGGTGTCACTACCGATTCAGGCGATGCCGACGGTCAGATGCTGGCGTCCAATACAGTTCCCGAGTCCCTCGACCACGAGTCGCTAGTCGCTGTTGCCAACCGGTTTCAGGGTCCGATTCAACAAATACCACCTATGTATTCGGCGCTGAAAGTCAACGGTGAGCGGCTGTATAAGCTTGCGCGGCGCGGCGAGAGCGTTGAGCGCGCCGCACGCAATGTGACGATCAGTGAGATCGAGGTAGTGTCTTTCGACGACAGCATTGCGGTTTTTCGGGTTCGCTGCTCTAAAGGCACTTACATCAGAACACTCGTTGAGGACATCGGGCAGGCCATCGGTTGTGGTGCGCATATTCGGAAGCTTCGCAGAACCGGTGTCGCGAGCTTCCGGCCTGAAGAGATGATTTCTGAAGCCAGCCTGCGGCATCAGTGCGCGACGGGCTTACCGGTCGCCGAGGGCAGTCCGGAGCGAGACGGGTTTGATCAGAGCTTGCTGGACGGGCATCTGCTACCGGTCGATGTGCTGGTCCGTCACCTTCAGGCGGTATCGGTCACCGAAGAGATGCAGGGCAGATTTCAGCGTGGGCAGGGCTTTGCTTGTAGTGCCTACAATAGCACGATGAGCACCGCTGAGCCGCTCCGGGTCTATTGTGAAACGCGCTTTTTGGGGCTGGCGATGCCGGTCACCGAGGCACTGTCCACGCAAGACGTAGCCAAGAGTGTCACCCAGAATGTCACCCAGGATGGCACCCAGGATGGCACTCAGGGTGTCAGTCGAGGTGCCAGTCAGGGCTTAGGCGTGGACACCATTGGCCCGGCGCAGGGGCATCATGCGCGGCCTGTTAGAGTGCTCAATCTTTAGTATCGACGGTCGCACGCTGCAATAGCTTAGTGCTACAATACCCAGTTTTAGACGCATCCTCCTTCCAATGACGTGCCAGTCTGCCCACAGTGGTTGCCTGCGCCGGTATTTTCGAGATATCTCGGGCCAACTGCCCGGATGTGTCGGATCTGTTTTCGGGCTTCCCGGAGATGTTTGCCGAAGTCAGAGAGGCGAGGGGCACTTTTATTTAAAATTACTACCGGAGTTACACCGAATGTCATGTCTCAGCGCCGAGCAAAAGGCGGAAATCGTTAAAGAACACCAGATCGACTCTACGGACACAGGGTCACCAGAGGTACAAGTTGCATTGTTGTCCGCACGAATTTCACATCTGACCGAACACTTCAAACAACATAATCACGACCATCACTCCCGACGTGGACTGCTTCGTATGGTAAACCAACGGCGGAAACTGCTGGACTATCTGAACAAAAAAGACTCATCGCGCTATCAGGGGCTTATCAAAAAGCTTGGTCTGCGCCGCTAAATCCACCAGAACCACACCAAATCCAGGGAATTTTCGTGACTACTTACTCCAAAACTTTTCAATACGGTGATCGCACGGTCACGCTACAGACCGGTGAAATCGCCCGGCAAGCAAGCGCGGCGGTCATTGCGTCAATGGGCGACACCGTCGTTCTGGTGACTGCGGTTGGCAGAAAGGAAGCAAAGCCCGGCCAAGACTTCTTTCCACTGACAATCAACTATCAGGAAAAAACCTATGCAGCGGGCAAAATTCCCGGTGGGTTTTTTAAGCGAGAAGGTCGCCCCAGTGAGTCAGAGACACTGATCAGCCGTCTGATCGATCGACCCTTGCGTCCGCTGTTTCCGAAAGGTTTCAAAAACGAGGTGCAGGTCATCGCAACGGTGATGTCACTGGAATCCGAAGTCGAGGCCGACATCATCTCATTGCTGGGTGCCTCTGCAGCACTGTCAATCTCCGGTATGCCGTTCGCGGGTCCCGTCGGTGCGGCCAAGGTCGGTTACCTCAATGGCGAGTATGTCCTGAACCCAACCGTATCGCAGATGGCCGAGTCTTCACTGGATCTGGTTGTTGCCGGTACCAAAGACGCGGTGCTGATGGTTGAGTCTGAAGCGAAAATGTTGTCTGAAGACATTATGCTGGGTGCCGTTGTGTTTGGGCACGAGCAAATGGCAACTGCTATTACTGCAATCAGTGAGTTGGCGGCCGAAGTCGGAAATTCCTCTTGGGACTGGCAAGCACCTCCGGTTGACGAGGCACTGAAAACCGCTGTTGGCGATAAAATCAGTGGCGCATTGACCGAAGCTTACGGTATCGCCGAAAAGCAAGATCGACAGGCAGCTGTCGGTGCAGCCCGCGATGCTGCGGTAGAGGCCATTGCGACTGACGAGGAAGGCGGCTGGAGTGCAGACGATGTAAAAGGTGCGTTCTCCAGTCTTGAAAAGAGCATCGTTCGCAGCCGTATCATTGAAGGGCAGCCCCGCATTGACGGTCGCGACACCAAAACAGTTCGTCCTATCAGTGTTAAAACCGGTGTGTTACCGCGAACCCACGGTTCGGCCGTATTCACCCGTGGTGAAACACAAGCCATTGTGACCGCGACACTGGGTACCACACGTGACGCGCAAATCATTGATGCGCTGAGTGGCGAGACCCGCATGCCATTCATGTTGCATTACAACTTCCCTCCATACTGTGTCGGCGAGACTGGTTTTGTCGGCTCACCGAAGCGTCGCGAAATTGGTCACGGTAAATTGGCCAAACGTGGTGTACAGGCTGTGATGCCGCACGAAGACGATTTCCCTTATGTTATCCGCGTTGTCTCCGAGATCACCGAATCCAACGGTTCCAGTTCTATGGCCAGTGTGTGTGGCACCAGCCTTGCGCTGATGGATGCCGGTGTACCGCTGGCAAGTCCTGTGGCCGGTATCGCCATGGGCCTGATTAAAGAGGGTGACAAGTTTGCCGTCTTGTCCGACATCCTGGGTGATGAAGATCATCTGGGCGATATGGACTTCAAAGTAGCCGGTACTGAATCAGGTGTCACCGCGCTGCAAATGGACATCAAAATCGATGGTATTACCCGCGAAATCATGGGTGAAGCACTGGAGCAGGCAAAAGCCGGTCGACTGCATATCCTCGGTGAGATGGCCAAGAATATCAGCGCACCTCGCGAAGATCTGTCAGAGCATGCGCCACGTTTTATTACCGTTAAAATTCACCCCGAAAAAATTGCGGCGGTTATCGGTAAGGGCGGTGCAGTCATTCGGGCTCTGACCGAAGAGACCGGTGCAACGATCGATATTGGTGACGACGGTGTGATCAAAATTGCGTCGAGCGATCGTCTCGCCGGTGAGGAAGCAAGACGGCGTATCGAACTGATCACGGCCGACGTAGAGGTGGGTACGATCTACGAAGGTCGCGTACAGAAAATTATGGACTTCGGTGCGTTCGTTAACATTTTGCCCGGTAAAGACGGTCTTGTGCATATCTCTCAGATATCTGAGCAGCGTGTACAAAACGTTGCTGACGAACTGTCAGAAGGTCAAATGGTTAAGGTCAAAGTGCTGGAAGTCGACAAGCAGGGTCGTATCCGATTGAGCATGAAAGCCGTTGCTGAAGGTGAAGCAGTCACCGAAAGCTAATACAGCCCTCTGCTGTACGTTTCTGCAAACAGGCACCGGACCAGCCGGTCCGGTGTCCTTACCTCCTGTCTCTTCCCGCGGTTTTTCCAGGCAGTTTGTCTGGCAGTTTATCTGGCAGTTTATGTGGCAAAGCGCTAATCCCCTGCCTATCAAGCGTCTGTCTTGGGTGGCCGTGTTTATTCGGCCTGTGGCCACGGGCTGTTTGGTTGGGATTAGACCGATAACTTCTTATGACGCTGGCAGTTGATCTGACGTGGATGCAGCGTGCGCTCGCGCAGGCACAATTGGCGGCTCGTGCTAACGAGGTACCCGTTGGTGCTGTGGTCGTGATGGATGGTCGTGTGGTGGGTGAGGGTCATAACCAATGTCTGGGTCAGCATGATCCATCAGCACATGCCGAGGTCATAGCGCTACGCGCTGCAGCTGAGCTACTGGGGCAGTATCGACTTACGGGTGCGACACTCTATGTCACGCTTGAACCCTGCGTGATGTGTGTCGGCGCATTGGTTAACGCGAGAGTCGAGCGAGTGGTATTTGGCGCACGAGAGCCCAAAACAGGTGCTGTGCTCAGTGCCTTTGATCTGCTGATGTCTGACAAACACAATCACCGAGTGGCAATCACTGAGGGTGTGCTCGCCGAGGATTGTGCTGCAATGATCAGTGGTTTTTTTTCTGAGCGGCGCCATAACGACCGGTAACGTGTCGTCCCGCCCGACATCGCCTCGTTCTTGTGAGTTCTCACCTAACAGTTGACGGGCAATACCCGGAGGTTTTAAAGGATGATCGGGCAACTTACGCCGTGCTATCGAAACCCGACAGATTCGGTAATGGCGGCTGTCCGATACATTGCTGCACTGCGTTGGCAATGCTGAGCAGTCTTGCATCCTGACCGGGCGCACAGCTTAATTGAAATCCGGTCGGTAGCGTTGCCCCAAGATGTCCGATCGGCAGTGATACGGAACATTCGCCAAACAGGTTACCGGGTTGCGTGTTTCTGGACGCCTGCAAGGATCGCGCGGCCATTGCCGGGTCTTGCAGTGACGCAAGCGTCATGGGTGTAAACGGACAGGTCGGAGCGACCCACGCATCGACTGCAGTCAACCGTTGTTGAATAAGTGGCACCAGCGCTGCCTGCCTTTTGCGGGCAATAAGGTAGTCGACGGCTTCAAGACCCAATCCTGCTTCCGCACGTGCGCGGGTTACCGAATCCATCGAGGCTTTGGCGCTATGGAAACCGTCGACCGTCAGTGTTGACAGTAGCTCGGCTGGCACGATGGCAGGGAACAGTGTTTCTCGCTCGACGGCTTCAGGAAGTGCTATATCGACAAATTGCACGCCTGCCTCACCGAGCAATGAGACGGCTTGATCAAAGGTGTGGCGTACGTCCTCGTCGAGTTCGTCGAAGAAATACCCGGTTGGTATGCCAAAGGTCAGTGCCCTGAGTGGGGCTGTGGCAGGGACTACTTCGCGCATCATCGCCTGATGGATCAACCGAGCGTCCTCGACACTGCGACAAATGGGGCCAATGGAGTCGAGTGTGGGTGATAAAGGAAACACACCATCGACAGGCCACCTGCCGTGGGTTGTTTTGTGTCCGGTCAGAGCGTTCATACACGCCGGTATCCGTACGCTGCCGCCGGTATCGGTGCCCAGCGCAAATGCGCACATACCTGCAGCTGTTGCGACAGCCGAGCCGCTCGAAGAGCCGCCCGGAATTCGTGGTTCGGTGGCATCGTGCGGATTCCATGGCGTGCCGCACGCCTCATTGATACCAGTGGCACCCAACGCGAATTCGACAGTGGCTGTTTTGCCGAGCACGATCGCACCTGCCTGTTTTAACCTTTTTACTATCGTGCCCTCTGTTCCCGACAGGTCGGCAGTGGGGTGCAGGGAGCCGTTAGTGACCGGCATGCCAACGACCGCGAACAGGTCTTTGATACCGATTGGCACACCCATCAGCGGACCGAGATCGGTGCCATTGTCGAGCAGTGCGTCAATCGCGTGCGCCGTCGCTCTTGCACCTGCTTCATCCACGTAGACAAATGCGCCGAGACGATCGTTATAGTGTTTGATGCGTGACAGGCAGTAGTCAGTTGCAGAGATAGCCGTCATATCGCCGTTGCGCAAACGCTGGGCAAATTCGCTGATACCGCCTGCAAAAGGATCAGTGGTCGGGTTATTCTGAATGCTGCTGTGCGTCATTATCGCAACTCTGTAGGGGCTGGTGCCTGCTGTTTAACAGCGTTCATTTAACTGTAAACGGCCACGCTCTGTGAGGTCTGCGGCATGCTTCCAATAACGTTTGCCGGCTTGTATCCCTGTAAATTTTCCTTACATTTTCCGTTACAATGTACTTTAGGTTTCCCTGTACTTTCCCTGTGCCTTCCACGTGCCTTCCTTGTGCTTTCTTTGTCATGTATTGCGGCGAGTCGTGGTACATGTCAGCGCGAATGTATTAATGGCTTCAGCGCATGTTTTAACGCCCATGGACGATGCCTTGGCTCAACACCTTCGACGCTGATCAGAGTAAGGCTGGCTGGTGAATTCGGCCAAGCCCCGGCCATAACCCGGCTGTGTTCCGGCCATAACTTATGACGACCGTGTTTGTCAGAATGCGCAATTGACACTGCACCATGCCAATGCAATCATCCATCCCATGATAACCGAAGATATACAGGCGCGGCTGCAATCGATCAAAGTCGTCAGTTTTGACCTTGATGATACCCTATGGGATTGCGAGCCAGCGATCATACGTGCCGAGCGGGTGTTACATCAGTGGTTAACCGAAAACACACCAAAGATCGCAGAGCGATACGACGTTGATGCACTGCGCGCTCACCGAATGAGCTTTAATGCGAAGTTTCCGGAACTTACCTGTGATGTCACGGCGTTGCGTAAAGCGTCTTTGGCAGCGTTGATGGACGAAGTTAATTACCCGGTGGAGTATGCCGAAATCGCGTTCTCCACGTTTTATCGCGCGCGTAGCGAGGTTGATTTGTACCATGACGCGATCAGCGTGTTGGAATCACTCAAACAGGGTTATTCGCTCACGGCGCTGACCAACGGTAATGCTGATCTTGATATTGCGGGCGTAAACCATCTGTTCGACGACGTTCAGCGCGCCTCGGTCTCTTTGGCGCCGAAGCCTGCTCCCGACATGTTTCATGTAACCGCTGATAACCTTGCCGTCAGACCCCACGAAATTTTACATATCGGTGACAATCCCGAAACGGACGTGGGCGGCTCACACAATGCTGGTACGATGTCGGTGTGGTTTAACCAGCGCAACGACACGTGGCCTGATCACCTGCAACCCGCCGATATCGAGATTAGCGGGCTGGGCGAACTGGTTACTATCCTGCCACTTTGCCAACGAGCTGACTAGGCCGTCAAACTATATGCCCTTGATTAGGGTAGGATAACGGGGTTATGAAAGGTATTTCGATTCCCCTGTTGCTCTCTGTGGCGATGTCAGCTTTGCTGTACGGGTGCAATGGAGGTGGTGGTAACGCTCAACAGGGCCGCGATGATACGGGCACCTCTTCGCCCGGGAACCCCAATGGCGTGTTTCCGAATGGCGTATCTCCAAATGACGCTTCTCCAAATGACGTGTCTCGAGGTATCAGTTTCGAACTGCCACCGCTGACAGCCAATTATTCATTGACCGAAGATCAGCCTCTGCAGGGGCAACTGGACATCCAGGCGGGGCTCGACAACCAGCTCGACAACCAAACTGCTGATGACGCCAGTGCCGTCCCGCCAAGCACGGCGACAATACCGGCCGCTATCACGGACGCTATTCTGGCCTCAAACCCCACTTACATCATTACTCAAGAACCCGAGCATGGCAGGGTGTCGCTGCAACCGGAAGGCTCGTTTATTTACTTTCCAACCCCTGACTACTTCGGCGAAGATGCGTTTATCGTGTCAGCGTCTGGTGGCGGCGCAACGACGCTGCTTGGTGCCAGGTTGACCATTAACCCCGTGCCCGATACCCCGCAAGTGTCGGGTTCTCCGCCAGCTGTTATCGAGCAAGGTGAGGCTTACGAAGCGAGATTTACTGCGACGGATGTCGATGGCGATGTCGTGCGTTTCACCGAGCTTGGGTTACCGTCGTGGTTGTCGCTGAATCCGGTAACCGGGGTAATATCCGGAGAACCCCTGCAGGCTGATGTGGGTGTTTATACCGCCATACGCATTGGTGGCACGGACCCTTCCGGTCTGACTGGACTGTCAGCACCATTTAATATCGAAGTGCTCGATATCAATGATTCACCGACCGTTAACCCCGATCAATTTCCGAGAACGCTGGACGCGCGGCAGAATATCCGCATCGAACTGTTCCCCGACGATCCTGACGGTGATCGTGTCACGTTAACCACAGAGCCCAACGATTTTGTATCGACAGTGGTGCAGGGCGGATCTCTCGAGCTGCAGGCCAGTGACGTCAATGAAGTGACCGACATCAATCTGGTCGTGATCGCAACCGATCTGTTGGGTCGGGTGAGTCGTGAGGTTATTCCGTTGCGCTTGCATCCGCTGACGGCGTCCGGAAAAGGGAAAACACTCCGGGGTAAGCTTAATGGGTCGGGTGTTCATATCGTGATCCTGGGCGACGGCTACAAAAGCGACGAAGAGGGTGAATTCGATACGCATATCAATGATCTGATTGGACTCATGCAACTCGATCCTGCGACGTCGGTGCACATGGATGCGATTAATTTCCATCGCATTGTCACCCCGTCTATTGATTCGGGCATTGACGATAACGTCGATAATGATTTTCGCGATACCGTCTTTAATGCGGGCTACTTCTGCCAGAATATCGCGCGTCTGATTTGTGCTGACGAACTCAAGATGTTTAATACGGCACTGGACGAATACCCGTGGCTTGATCAGATTATTCTGTTAGTCAACGATCCGCGTTATGGCGGCAGTGGTGCCACCGTGGCAATAGCGTCAGGCTTTAGTCCCGAGATTGCACTGCATGAAATGGGACATAGCATCGCGGGGTTGGCAGATGAGTATATTGACGACGACATAAAGCCGACCGCAGATCGATCCTTTGTCGAGGGACTGTTCCCCAACGTGACCAGTTTCAGTACACCGGCGGCGGTCCCTTGGGTACGCTGGTTGGACGAACCGGAAGTCGGTGTGTTTGAAGGTGCCTACTACCGCCGGGACGGGTTGTTTCGTGCCACGCTGAATAGTCGAATGCGCAGCAATGACGCGCCGTTTGGTAAAGTGAACGGCGAACAGTGGGTCATGAATCTTTATCGCATGAGTAACCCGGTTGTAGACTTCACACCGGTCACGGAGATGCTGTCTGCACCCGTCGGTACTATTATTCCGTTTTCGGTCGTGCCATTGTTCGATGAGTCTATACAGAAAATTTCATGGTATATCGATGATGAGGAACAACAGAATCTTACCGGTGAGCGTGCCATAGAATTCGAAGTGGATGGTATGGCACACACGGTAAAGCTGCTGGTCACCGATATTAGTGGTGCCTTGAGATTGGCCGAGCCTAATGTGACCACCTTCGAATGGGAATGGGAGATATCAGGGTTATGATGTCGTACAAACCCAAAGCGACGTTGCGGGTGATCTCGTGGGTCGTGATGTTGCTGAGTCTGATAGGGTGGGTCTCAATTGGCTACGCTGCACAGCGTGTGCTAATTCGGTTTGACGCGGCTGGACATGTCATCGTCAAGCATGTGCGGGCACCGGATAAAAACTCTGTGGGCGCTATGGTCAGACACAACAATCTGCTCAGAAATGCAGCGGGTGCGAAGCAGGGCAGCCGCCCCAACGGCGCGCAGGTGCGGTGGTTCGATAGCACCGGACAGGTCATTGAAGAGGACGTCATACGACATCCCGGCGTACTGCACGTCCCTATTGCAGAGGCGGGTGACCCAGCCTTTGGTGCAGTGCGCAACGATGTCCGGAATGAGGGGCTTTATCTGTTGTCAGGGCCAGATGCTGCCATTCGTGTCGAGGTCGTGTTACACGGGACCGCACCGATCACCTGGAGTTTTGATTTGCCCTAACGCTGACATGATCTATGCGGTGGCAACAGCGTTGGTGTCCGTTGTTATTGAATGCATAGATGCTGACATTCAGCGGCGTGACCCGGAATTGCTCTGACCATTGTCACGCCGGTCAGACCGATCGTCGCGACCGCGATGGCTGTTGTCCCGACCGTTACCCTTATCTCTCTCCGGGCCGCTACCGGTGTCATTGCCTTGGTCGCTTCTGTGGCCGTTATCTCGTCCACGATGGTTGGGTTTGTCTGACTGATTAGCGTGGTTGTCTTTTCCACCGGATTTGCGTTTTTGATCCCACCGCTCTTTTATGCGCTTGCGCTTTTTTTCGGGCATGGTAGCGAACTCTTTATAACGTTTTCTGAGGCGTTCACGTTGATGACGCGGAAGGTTCATAAAACGACTGTATTGCTGGCGAATATGATCACGCCGCTCTTCCGGCAGCTGCTGCCATCGCTCAAATCGACGCATGGCCCGACTGAGCTCCTCCGGCGTCATTTGGTTCAGTCGTTCGGCACCTCGGAGAATGGCCTGCTTACGCTCATCAGGTAAGGAGCCCCACTGTGTTGCCAATGGTGCCAGTACGGTTTGTTGCGCATCCGTCAAATCTTCAAAGTTCTGTGCATAAGCCGAAGTCGCGGAGACGCTGCCTATACACAATAAGCTATATAAAATGGCGAGATAAAGTCGGTTCATGGTCAGTTATTTCGTCTTTGGCGTGGCTGTATCTGCCGCGATGTTATCGGTAGTCGCGTCAGTGGTAAGGCCAACATCGTCCAGCTCTGTGACCAGTCCAAGGAATTCAAGAAACGCCACGTTAATGGGGTCGGTGAGTGCCGCATCCGGTGAACCGGTAGTGCCGGTATTCTCACCATCGGTGTTGCCACCACTATCGCCTAAAGCATCAGTTTGTGCGCTGGCGGGGTGCACGTTGAGCCACACCGTGAGCACGATGGCAGTTATCACTGGTAACGCAGCAGATGAAAGCTGACGGGCTGTGTTTGAGAAGGTTTGACAGTACAGCGATGCGCTGTGGGCCTGCGCCCCTGACTTATCGGTTTGTCGTGTGTTGATTATCGGCAATAATGCAATATCGTGACGACCTGCCACTGCAGACTTAGACTGGGCCGATGCAACCGGTGTATCGGAGACGCTGTGCTTAACTGAAATCATCATCATCCAGTGATTCGATAAATTCGAGAGACTGAAAAAAATCCAAATCATCGCTGGCGAACAAAATACTGATATCTGTATCAGTAGCATTGGCCGCAGGAAAGTCTGCCAATATGGAATCACTGTTGCCAGTCAACACCTCTGGACTCATTAAACGGTTGTTATTGTCGGTCCACAGGGTATTGACCAACACTGCCACTGCTGCCAAAGCTGCCAACGATCCGACCAGTGATGTGGCCCGTGATCTGGCCCGTGATCTGGCAAATGATCTGGCCAGTCGGTCAGTCGGTAATAACCAACGCAGCCAACCGTTTAGAGATAATGCCTCCGACTGGCTCGCTGAATGGGCCAGTGTTTGATGCCGTATGGCAGCAAGGCGCGTGGTGGTCACGTAGTCCAGCTGCTGTTCAGCCTGATTCAGGTGGGCGACAACATGATCGATGTGCTGCTCTGACAGGGTGTCTTGCTGATCGTTACTGGTCACGACGTCTCGTGTCAGCCTGCGTGTTGCCCCATTGGAAGAGTGGGTGGTCTTTTTACTCATTGTTCTTCCTCGCTGATCTTTTCGCTGCCCCGCCCACTGAATCACTCGGAGAACCGCCAGGCGACCCAATCTCTGACCAAACAGCTAGCCCGGCGTCTGACGCAGATAAAACCTCTTGCTGAAAGACTTCTGCCAATTGACCCCGTAATTGACTCAGTGCGCGCGAGAGGTGCGTTTTAACACTGCCCTCACTGCACTCCATAATGGCTGCTGTCTCTTTGACGCTGAGTCCTTCCTGCTGACGGAGCAAAAATGCCTGTCGTTGGCGCACCGGTAATTGACGTAACGCCCGATCAATAGAAGCGCCAATATTAGCTGCATTATTGAGTTGCTCTGGACCAGGTGCGTTATCCGGTGCTGCTGACGCAAGATCATGCTCTGTTTCAGAGTCATCCTCGCTGTGGCGACCGAACCATGCATGTACTTTTTTTCTGACTACCGATTTTCGGTGCCAATCAATAATGGTGTTATTTAAAATTCTGAAGAACAAGAGTCTGAGCGCGTGCTCGTCGGAGGTATCTCCGTATTTGTTAACGAGCTTGAGCATTGCGTCCTGCACAATATCGAGCGCGTCAGCATGTTGTCCTGTTGATAACCACGCAATGCGATAGGCTTTTTTATCCACGCTCTCCAGAAAACCGGATAAACACAGTCTGCCTTCAGATTGTTGATGTGTCACGGGTTCCTGCATCATCGACGAGGACATGGTAGTGATGAGTGTAGCCATTAATAAGGGCTCGGTTTCGCTCTTTGGTAAAGGCTGCAACGGGTGGGGGTGTCTTGCGGTTGACATGTGCACCTGTTTTTACTGCCAAATGGCCATCGTTGTGTGAAACGTGTATCAATTTGCGGTGGCCTCCGTCGGTCGGTCGTGCTTTGTTTGGCCAGGTAACGCACGCTTTGTTGTCATCCCGACACGCAGCGAAGGCTCAAGCCCTGTAGAATAGGGACAGTTCTTTCTGATTAACGAATATTTTTATGCGTGGTTTCTGGTCTGGCCGTAAACAGTCTGGCCGTAAACAGTCTGGCCGTAAACAGTCTGGCCACAAACAAACTGGCCTAAAACAGGGCTCGATGGACAACACCACTGAGTCCGATAGCCGATACGATGCTGTGTCGGGGATGGAGAGCGCGTTCGACTTTCTCGATGATCTCGATGGTGAAGTACACAACGAGCACGAAGAACCGCAGGTACCCCGACATGAGCCACACCACCAAACACGCCATAAGTCTCACGTCACCGGTCACGAATCTGGTCACACATCTGGCCACACATCTGGCCACACATCTGGCGCCAGGCATGACGCGCAACAGCACTCAGAGCCGTCAGGGTTAGTTTCTGCAGCGCCTGACAAATTAACGGCTGGATTAACGGCTGGGGCAACCGGTAAGAGTGACCAAGTTGCTGCATGGGGTCATGATGAGCCTGCCGAAAGGCTGCCCAATCACGGCGGAAGTCGACCCGAAAATCGACCCGAAAATCGACCCGAAAATCGACTCGGGCGTCGACCCGGGCGTTTGCCGGAAAAACGGCCACCGATTAACATTCCCGAGAGCGGCGTCCCGGTTGAGAAGCCTGCGGCTATTCGTCGACTGACATTATCTCTTGATAGCGCCGGAAATATAGTTTTGCCGATGGTCAATCCATCTGTTGACGATGATCAGGTCGTTGATCTCTCGGCGGCATGGTATCCAAACGATTCCGGTAATCCGGGATCCGGTAAAAATTACATTATCCTATGGTGTGTTGTTGGCGGACTGGCGCTGTTATTGGCGGCGTATTTTTTTGATCAAGGCAGAAAAAACGCACTGGTCAACAACGATACCGTGTCGAAACCGCGATCTGACTCAACGTTAGCGCAGACCGGGTCACCCGACAGCCGTGTGATCGGTGCAGATGTTAACGTACTTGATAACACACCGTCGGCGTCCAACACATCACTTGATCTTGCCGTCGATGACACCGCAGGCACCAACCTCGGCAACCTGTCACGAGCTCCTATCGCAGACAGAACTGCAGCAGCGATAGCGAACATTTCAGCGTTAATCAATAACGATCAGCTATCGGAAGCCAGCGAGCGACTCGCTACGCTTGATCCATCGGTCTATGGCTACGGTTACAGTGAATTCGGTGATCTCGAATCGCAATTGCTCCAAAAATTGACTGGTACCTCGACTGACGAGAATACGTCTGTGTTGCCGGAAGGTGCAGAGGTGCTGGCTCAACTGGAGCTCGAAGAAGCCAGACAGCTCGAAGAGGCCAAACAGCTTGAAGAGGCCAAACAGCTTGAAGAGGCCAAACAGCTTGAAGAGGCCAAACAGCTTGAAGAGGCCAAACAGCTTGAAGAGGCCAAACAGCTCGAAGAAGCCAGACTGCTTGAAGAGGCCAGACAGTTCGAAGAAGCCAGACAGCTCGAAGAAGCCAGACAGCTCGAAGAAGCCAGACAGCTCGAAGAGGCCAGACAGCTAGAAGAGGCAAAGCAGCTAGAAGAGGCGAAGCAGCTAGAAGAAGCCAGAGAACTGGAAGCGGCCAGAGCGAGAGCCAGAGAAGAGGCCCGACGGCTTGAGGAAGCTCGGCTGGCGGAAGCCAGACAGGTCGAAGCTGCAAGACAGCGGGAGGAGGCGAGACGCATCGATGAGGCTCGAGAAGCCGAGGAAGCAGCCGAGCTTGTACGTGCCAGGCAGCTCGCTCAAGACAGACAAGCTGCCCGTGAGCTGGCGCAAGCGCAATCGCGCGAGAATACAAGACTAGAGGCTGAGGCCCGTGAATTGGAGGCAGCGGCCCGTCGCGAAGAGAGCCGACTAAACCAAGAGCAAGCGCAGCTTGAAGCGGCGAGACAGCGATCACTCGCGCGTCAGGCTGCGGCCAGTGCTGCGGCCAGTGCTGCGACAGCGGCGGCGAGCAACAGTACGTCACCCTCACCGACATCAACCTCCAGTGCCAATGTTGCAGAAACGAGACTGGCCGCCGAACGCGCTCAGCTAGAACGACGTGCAAGAGCCGCCGAAACCATACGCGACCAGGCAGAAAACAGGACGCAGACGGCTATCGCGCCGGTTGACACACCGTCGGTCAATAACATTACCGACGCCGATATGCAGGCAGTTTTTCGTCGCTTTGGTAACTTGGTGGAAGCGATAGAGCGCACCGATCTCAACGCTGTCATCGCGCAATCCGAGATGGCGCCGGCAACCCGACAGGTCATCACACAGCTGTTCGGCAGTTACGACAGAATCAACGCGTCATTGACCAGAATTGTGGGACAGGAACGAGCGGGAACCGTGTTGGGAACGTTGGTGATCGAATCGCTTGTGCGGTCGAATGGCGTCGTCGCTTACCCCACCGGCCGATTCGAGCGATTCCAGCTCCGCAGTAGCCGCACACTGGACGGCTGGTCAAAAGTCGTCTGGTAGACGCAGCCGGTCTCGGCTCTGTTATGATAGGCCGATGAATACAGCGACCCGCAGGTTCTTTTGCCTGCTTATCAGCATTTGTTTGATTGTGGCCCCGTTAACAGGGCGCGTTGCTCTTGCACAAACGCTTTCCCAAGAAACCTCCGAAGAGCTGGACGTGCTTGCACCGCTCATCGAGCCAGTTGCCGAGCAAGCGTCTGCCGGTATCGCCGGGGAAGCCCAGAGCTTCCGCGCTGTCATTACCGACAACAACGCAATTGCCTCAGTTATCTTGTTTCATCGGTTTGCCGGTGACCCCGAGTACTCCAGTACCGAAATGTTGCGTGTAGGTGCCCAAGACACTTTCAAGGCAACGGTCATCACTACCGTTGGTGACCGTCGTGATATTGAATATTACGTAGAGGCCGTCGATATTGCCGGTAATCGCGCGGTGCTTGGTTTCCCGTTTGATCCGTTGCGCCTGACCCTTGCCGAACCTGTGCCAGTGGCGGTAACAGTTGACGATAGCGGTAATCGGCAAAGAATTCTTTGGGGCGTGGCCGGTTTGGTGTTACTGGCGCTGGTCATCGGTGCGGTCGGGTCCGACGATTCTACGGATGCAACGCCCGAGACCGGAGATCCGCTGGTCATCGAGATCACTGAAAGTCAATAAAACAGGCAGCTAAGGCAAATCAAGGCCTCGACAGACGATAAAATGTGTCATATAAGGTAGTGTCAGCGCCGGCAGCGTAAATGTTGCGTAGGCAAACCGCACTTACGTCAATATTTTGTTTGAGAAATGCCCGGCAGTGGTCTATAGAATCTGGTTACCGTGTCGTAGAGTTACAATAATGTGCACACGACGGGTTGGAAGAATAATTGCCTGTGATACAGGCTTGGAACATTAAAACAGAGGTGACAAATGTCAAAAACAGTCTTAACACTACAACCGTTGGCTAAAGCCGTCGGCATTGCACTCATCGGTTTTGCCGGTGTTGCTGCTGCCCATCAGGTATCTCTCGATGGCGACATCGAAGTTGGCGACGGCTACGTTGCTACCGGTGACGGCTTTGCCGTTAAAACAGGTGACGGCGATTGCCTGCAGTCCGGTACCTATAATGCAGACGAAGCTGTTGATGCCTGCCTTGGTATCGAGCCAGTGGTCGAAGCTGAACCCGAGCCGGAACCCGAGCCTACAGAACCTGCTAAAACACGCACCGTAGCAAGCAAAACAATTGACGGTTCTGCACTGTTTGGTTTTGATTCAGACGAACTCTCCGACGAGGGCATCGCTGCGATCCAGGACGTGATTCGTGAAGTGACACAGTATCAAGGGGTTACCGAAATCGAGATTATCGGTCACACCGACAGCACTGGTTCTGCCGAATACAACCAGGCACTGTCAGAGCGTCGCGCTGAAACCGTGAAGAACGCTCTGGGGCAAGCGTATCCCGATGTCAATATCATTGAACTTGCTGAAACAGCGCCTGATATTGTATTGGTGTCAAAAGGTATGGGTGAAAGCTCACCAATAGCCGACAACTCAACATCTGAAGGTCGCGCCAGCAACCGTCGTGTTGAAATCAAAATGAAGGCGAAAGAAGTCACCTTCAAGTAAGACTCTCTGTACTGTTAAGGCTGTGCTGACAGGTGCCGCGATGATCTCAATTCTCGCGGCACCTGTTGTTTTGCCCAAGCATAGCTTAGACACAGCTGAGGCATTCGCCTAAGCATCAAACAGACCGGCTATCGTGCGGTGCATTAATCAAGCTTGGTTGACCACAGATTGGTTAACTACCCGAGAGGTTAATAGCCAGAGCGGTTTAATAGCGCAGCGGTTAGAAGTCAGATTAATTGGCAGGCTTGGTTATCGACCAGGCAAAAAATTGCACTGAAACAGTCAAGTCAGCAAGCTTGGCTTATGCTTTGGCACCGCCAAGACGGTAACTGCTTGGCGATGATCTAGCGTCTGGATGAGGTTTTTTTACGATTCCCTCGATTTACGCTGCCGGGTCGACGGCTCTTGGGTTGATCAAACGAGCGACGGTATTCGTCTATGCTGGATTTGATGGCGTAAATAGTGAGAAAGACAAAAAAGATAAGCGCAGGAAGCTGCAGTACTTTTACAACATTCAGCTGGTTCGTTCTTGAATCGACACCTAGCCCGCCCAGTAATTTGAACACCCAGTCAGAAGCAAACGTTGATAGTGTCAGTAACAAACCGATGACGCTGATTAACAAGATAACCCTGCGCAGCGTAAAATAGGGGGTTTTTACGCTTTTGGTGCCTTGTGAGGACCCGATGCGGGTGAAATTCTGATTGTTGTTGATTCCGCGTTTGGACACAATCTGATCAAAATATTTGGCAAATCCGACACTGATCGTAACATGACACTCCGTCGCTGGAGCATACCTGTCAGCAGAGTTTGGGCTTTTCGGTAGGATGGGTCGCAGACAGAACAACGAAAATGGCGGTGTTCGCCGGTAAGCGCTGCGCCTGATGCGTCTAAAACGGCTGAGCAAACTGCTACGCTATGGATTTGCCGGGCATGACGGCTTCAAACCTGGCGAGCTGCGGGGTGAGCCTCCAATCGCCTCTTGCAGACTTTCTTGCACAGATACTAGGCAAAGACACGAACGTGCCTTGACAGCAATAAACCCGACCGGGAAGTAAAAAAACCAGGAAACAGAAAAAAACCGGAAGCGAAAAAACCGGAAGCAAAAAAGCTAGGAAGCTTCTCTTTCAGGAGAGCGAACGGCTTTCAGGTGCGTTTTTTCGACCCGCTTTTTTGCGGCGACCGACCCTTTGTGGATTCTGCCCGCACGGCCGCCGGTGTTACCGGGCTCTATCGCGCTGTGTTTGCGTCGGTGCACATGCTCTGGTGTATTCGCCGCTTGAGCGTTCTTTTGGGGACGCATGCCGTAACTTCGCAGCAAGGTGGCGTCGCCAATAGAGTGCTCTTCAGCATCAGTAATGAGATCGTTAGCCGGAGCGCGGGATTTGGCGGGTGATCGTCTGCGATATTTTGCCAACCGTTGTCGATTCGATTTTGTCAGCGCAGGCTGATCACTCGCAGGTGTTCTGATGGTTCGGGCCGGGTTTCTGGCCGTGTTTCTGGCCGAGGTTCTGGCCGTAGTTCTGGCCGGTGGTGTAATTTCAGCCTCAAAGTCAGCGTCGAGTGGATGCGCGCCCGCTCTCTTCTTTCGGATGCGCGGTAACGCGACCCAGACCGTGTATCCCAGCACCCCCAGAATGAGGCAACCCAGAACAATAAAAAATGCCAACGCTAGAAAAGGCATAACGAAATTCCTGCAGACACCCTACAATGATTTTTGACACTTCAGTATAAGCGTGTGTTCCGAAATTAGGCAACTGCGGGACGGCTGAATGGTGGAACAGTAATGTGTCGTGGTTCTCAATTCAGCGGATCAAGGGGGAAAACCATTAGCCAGACAGTCTCCACCGTCTGAAAGTAGACTTGCCAGGTTGAATGTCTACGCTGAAAGTGATGTCACGTTCGCCCAAGTGAGTGGCTCTGAGTATGACGTTGTGGCTGCCCGGCGGCAGCGGCACGCGCACCATGGTGAGATCGGCGGGTAGGGTTTGCCAGCTGCGAGTGTCGGCTTCCTCCAACACAAACAGGACCGCTTTGAGTATTTCAGTGGCTGTGTCGCTGGATGCGGATTCGGCCAGCGCATTCTTTGCTGCCAGCCTTGCCACCTGTTTTGCGGCCAGTTTATTGCCACGTGCTGCCAACGATTCTGCCACCAGTGCATTCAATGAGGTGCTCAGCGTGCTGGTGTCCCGTGTTGCGCCACCGGCCTCTACCGCAATGGTTGGCACTGTCCGGAAGGTGGGCGGGTAAAACGGGAAAGAGATTCGCGCGTCCGGAAACACGAACAGATCACCGGGGCGTTTTTGGGCGATAGTGCCAGAAGCCACAAACACTACAAGCTCGCCGCTATCGTTGCGTGAAGACGGACCGCTAATTTTCCGGTACTTCTCGGCTTCGCTGAATTGTCCGAGTGATGCAGCAATGTTGGACAGTGCGCCCGCCACGGCAGACGACTCCGGTACTAACGCAGCAAGATTACGATAGGTTACGTACGCATCGTTGGTTTGCCCGGCGCTGTTAAACGCGATAGCCGTCAGCAGTTGGCTAAAATGATCGTGCTGCAGTATGTCGCTATGGTTATCGAATACTTTCAGAGCCCGGCGTGCTTCAACTGCAGCGCTTTCATACTGCTCGGTCAGCAAAAAATTCATCATCAAATAGGTGTGCAGCCACAACTGCTCCGCGTACTCACCTTTATAAGTGGTTGCCCGCTCACTGATCACCAGAGAGCCTCCGAGTTCGCTAACACTCAGAAAATCTCTTGAATTGAGCAGTTTTACCGCTTTTAGCAGCGTGTTGATGCTGCCATTATAGTCACCGGTCTCGTGCTGTATCAGCCCCTTTTCCATGTGTGCCAACAGATGATCACGGACCGGTATTTTATCGGTCGATAGACTCGCAATGGCCTGCTGGCTATTGCCGGCTTGCCATTCAGCGCGTGCTGTATCGATTTGCACACTGGCGCAACCGACCAGCAGTGCGCTTGTGATCACAACACTCAGTGCGAGAAACGCCGAGCGCAGTGTTTGCCTATGTAAGCCCATTATCGCGAGCTGGCCTGTTGCACGTGTGCGGTGGTAATGTCTGACGCTCTGTTACCAACCAATAATGGGTCGTGATGCCTCGCGCGCTATCTCTACTTTGTCTGCCCATGCAATTTCACCTGTTGTCAGGCTGGTCAGTTCGAGATTGAGTGAGTAGTAAATGATTTCTCGTTTATTCAGACGCCATTGACGCGGTTGTGTTTTCTCGATCGAGCGGAGGGTGCCGCCAAGAATGTAATCGGCACCGGACTGCTTACCGGTTGTAATAAGCTGTTGTGGATCAACCGCACCGCCTTGTTGATAGGATACTTCTTTGGTTATGTTGTCCCGTTGTGCTTCACTCAAAAAACGATACCGGCCTGATTGCAACAGCGCGAGTCGGATATCGTCAGTAATGCCACCGGTGTTGATATGTTCAGAGGTTTGATTGGCAACGCCGTAGACGATCAGTAGCGGTACCCCGGATGCTACCGGTACCGTCGGAGAATTCAGCAGGCTGACTGTGAGGTCATCGACGATGCGTTTTTTATCGGAAAAATCGTAGCTCGCATCGTAATGAATCGGATCGTCCGGGTTGAGGTCTCGTGTGGTCGCAGCGCAACCACTGAGCACTACAGCACCCAAGGCCACTACCAGGGCAATAGAGGCCGATTTGACGGAAATGGTGTGCATTTTCATAAGATTCTCCAGATTCGGGACCGTGCTTGTGTCGTCACGGTTGCAGGGCCCCGGTGATCAGTCTGCCTGCGCGACATGAGTGTAGCGTAATGCGTTAAAAAGGCGGCCAGTATACGGCCCTGTTGCCTGATATCCACGATTTGGACCATTACATAGCGGAGGGTTCAGACTTGTTAGGAAGATTTAACGATTGTTCTAAAGATGCGCCAGTTAATCCCCGATAACCTGAAATAGCCCGAAAATTGCAAACCAGAGGCTTAACGAGACCTGATTCAGGTTAAAGAGGAGTGAGCGGATGTTACTGAATAATCTGGCCCCATTGTGGGATGAGGCGATTGCGGCGATGCTGTCGGAGCAGTATCTCCAAAATCAACAGCCGTTGACGCTGGAAAATCTGAATACGCTGGCGGTTGAAAACGCCACGCGTATCGGTGACATCATGGAGACACTGTTCCTGATGGCAATTTATGGTGACTGGCAGTACATAGCCGCTAACGGCGAGCTGCAGCAACCTGATCAGTCGGCGCTTGATAAACTCTACAGCAACGGGCGACCCAAATACGAGGATCTGTCCGAATTCAGTGGTACCTGGGCACCCGCCGCTTAAGTTCAGTTAATTGCGTCGTTACCGAGCGCTTCCGATTGACGGGAAGTGCAGGTAACGGACGTCGGTAATGCCGGTCAAGGCTCTGAATGATCCAACATGCTCATCCGTTGGTGGCTCATCAACTTCCAACAATGCAATAGCGCTATCGCCTTCACTGCGCCTGCCCAAGTGCAGGTTGGCGATATTGATACCGTTTTTACCGGCTGTCATTCCAATAGCGCCAATCACACCCGGTGTGTCTTCATTGGTGATGTAGAGCATGTGCTCACCCAATTCTGATTCCAGCGAAATCCCTTTTACATCAATGACTCGTGGTCTGCCACGAATGATCGTACCCGCCACGTTGCGGGTAAACGCATCTGTTTCAACCTCGACCGACAGGCGACACTGATACTCGTCACGCCCATCATTGTGTGCGTCGATGATATCTATGTTGCGCTGTTTGGCGAGCTCTCGGGCGTTCACCGAGTTAACGCTGGTGTTATGTCGCTCCAGTACGGCCTGAACCACTTGTGTGGTGAGCGGTTCTGTATTCAGATCTTTGGCTTCACCACCGTAAGTGATCGTCAACTTTTTAATGGGGTCAGTGGTTAATTGCCCGACAAAGGATCCCATGTATTGCGCAAGCTCAAGATAGGGACCAAGCTTTCTCGCATCTTCTGCACTGAGGCTGGGCGCGTTTAACGCATTGGTGATCGCCTGGTCAGTCAGGTAATTACTCATTTGCTCGGCCACTTGCACCGCCACCTTTTCCTGCGCCTCGACAGTGGAAGCTCCAAGGTGTGGTGTGCAGATCACGTTGTCGCGACCAAACAGTGGATTTTCACGTGCTGGTTCATCGGCGAACACATCCAGAGCTGCACCGCGAAGATGACCTGAATCGAGTGCTACCGCGAGCGCGAGTTCATCCACCAAGCCACCGCGTGCACAATTCACGAGCATACTGCCGGCTTTCATTTTATTGAGTGCAGAGGCGCTGATGATATTGGCTGTGTCCGGCGTTTTCGGCACATGCAGCGTGATAATGTCAGACGACGCGAGTAAGGTGTCGAGATCCACCTTCACAATACCCAGTGTGGCTGCCCGCTCTTCGGTCAGAAACGGATCATAGGCCTGTACTTTTAGCCCATAGCCGGTCGCTTTTTTGGCAACAATAGAACCAATGTTACCGGCACCGACAATGCCAAGTAACTTGCCGGTAAGCTCCATACCCATGAACCGCGATTTTTCCCACTTGCCAGCCTGTGTCGACTGGTTGGCTGCCGGGATGTCGCGTGCGAGCGATAACATCATGGCCATCGCGTGCTCTGCTGTCGTCATTGCGTTACCAAAAGGCGTGTTCATGACGACCACACCGCGGGCGGTGCAAGCTTGAACATCAATGTTATCCACGCCAATACCGGCACGACCCACAACCTTCAGGCGCGGTGCACGGCTCAATAGCTCAGGGGTCACTTTTGTCGCTGACCTGACAGCAAGGCCATCGAAATCACCGATGATGTCGTAGAGCTCCTCGGGTGATAGTTTGCCTGACTGAACCACTTCAATATTGCGGTTCTTAAATTCGGTGACTGCAAGGCTGGACATCGAATCAGAAATTAAAACTCTGGGTTGGGTCATGCGTTTTCTCCGTTGAGGCTGATGTCTTTGAGGCAACGTTTAAATGCCCAGTCGAGCCAGGGTGTCAGATCAATCAGGTCTTGTGTGGCGACGGTAGGTCCGCCCCATAGTCTAAATCCGGCTGGTGCTGTTCGGTAATGCGCGATATCAAACGCAACATGTTCCTCTGCGAGCCATTGGCACATGGTTTTGATCCAACCTTGTTGCGTATCCTCCGGCAGTGCTGCGAATACGGGGTCAACGATTTTGATACACAGCGAGGTGTTCGACCGTGTGGTCGGATCGACCGGTAGCCACTCAACCCACTCTGTATCGGTAATCCAGTCGTTGATCACATTCAGATTGTCGTTGGCCAAAGCCTCAAGCGCTGCATGACCACCGAGCGATTCTGCCCAATCCAGTGCAGAGTGCAGATCTTCAACGCACAGCATCGACGGCGTATTGATCGTCGCACCGTTAAAGATACCGGCATTGAGCAAGCCTTTTTTGGTGAGCGTAAATACCTTGGGCAGGGCTCTTGGGGCAGGTCGGTTTTCGAGTTGCGCAACGGCTCTGGGGCTTAACGCCAACATCCCGTGAGCCGCTTCACCGCCCAATACCTTCTGCCACGACCAAGTGACCACATCGAGTTTTTCAAAGTTCAGTGGCTGTGCATACGCGGCTGATGTAGCGTCACAGATCACAAGGCCCTCACGTTCTGTGTGTATCCAGTCCAGGTCAGGGACACGAACACCGCTGGTGGTGCCATTAAACGCGAACACGGTGTCGTGCGCCGGGTTATAACGAGACAGGTCCGGTAGGTCTCCATAGTCTGCCTTGTGCAGATTAACAGTGATCGTTTCACACTCTGCCAGTTGCTTGATATCGGTAGCCCAGTCGCTGGAGAAGCTTTCCCAGACAAGGACATCGACAGGGCGTTGCCCGAGCAGCGACCACAATGCCGCCTCAACAGCCCCGGTATCGGAACCCGGCATAATGCCAAGCTTCCAGTCTGCAGGCAGACCCAGCAGTTTGGCAGAGCGTTCAATAGCGGACGCTAACCTGGCTTTGGGTTCTTTGGCGCGGTGGCTGCGGCCGAGGTAGTCGGTGTTGAGTGTGTTGAGTGACCAGCCGGGATGCTTGCGACAAGGGCCGGATGAAAAACGGGGATCTGCCGGTTTGACACGGGGCCTTGTCTGCGCGGTGTTGTCTGACGCTGCGTGTGCTGCCGTACTGTCAGCTGTGTTGTGTGCGGCGCTGGCCGTCTGTGTGTGCGAGCTGGTCTCGCCGGAAGTTGAATGGGGGGTGTTTTTGTCGGGTTCGGCAACGCCTGAGACCTGCAATATGGTATTGACAGGTGCAGCGGCGCTCCGGAAACCTGTTACAGTTTCGTTCACGTGTATAACCTCTGGTTATGGGGTGGTTTGCTCCACCAGGCACGAGAACTATATCACGCCAAGACACTAAGCGCGATGCATCAACGCCGTGTGACGCTGCTGGTTTTTCTACACGGCTCACTGTTTGTCCGGTTGGCTTCAGGCAAGCTCTGGGTCATGCGTTCGCCAAATCAAACAACCATTCGTTTTTCAAACAGCCTCACAACGATGCAGTGGTCTTTGTGTGTGCTGCTGGCAGCGTTGCTGTGCACTGCCGTGCACGTGAAATATCGGTTTATTGAACCCGTGTCGTCGTTGTTATGGGTTGCGCCTGCCAGTAGTCTCGGCTCGCGCTCGGCCGCTGTTGATTCTCTGGTGTCGGACGCGTTAACGACTCACTACATGGATCCGGATGTCGGGTTTGGCGCAAGAGTGCCAGTGGGCTGGTATCGCGATGCAGACAAAGGGTTTAATGAGGCCGGGCATGCGGTCAGCTTTCAGTCGCCACCGTCGCACGCAGGTGACCAATATTCAGATTACATCATGGTGGCGTTGTCACCAGGACCATTTCAACCGGTCTTTACACAGCCGGTGTCAGAGACCGTTCCGATCGTGATTGCGGGGCACGATCTGATCAGGGAACGATTGGTGCTGAAAGCTGACGACAAGATTGCCGCGCAATCTTTGGAAACTGCACCGATTGACCTTGTTATGTGGCGTGTGGTGATGGCGTTTGCCGACTTTAGTGTGGCGCTTTATGCAGTGGGTGAGCCGGCTGAGGAACCGAGACTGGAACGCTTGTTTTTGGAGTTTTCACACGCGTTCGAATTGTACGAACTGCCCTTTATCTCAACGTAACTGATCTCAACGTTACTGATCTCAACGTAACTGATCTCAACGTTACTGTTTAGCTTGCTTCTTTTACGAAGGCGAACACGGTGATAAGGAAGAGAGTCAAGCCTAATCAGACGATCCGGTCAAACGATCCGGTCGAACGATCTGGTCAATCGATCTGGTCAATCGATCTGGCGAAGTGATCTGGCGAAGTGCTCTACAAGGCGGCTTGGCCTATGAAGACTGACCTTCATGAACAAAGCCGGCTGTCTGGCTTTAGCTGCCAGACAGACAGCTTAATTGCGGTCTGCCTGGCAGATATGAGGGTGATACCCTTAGGGCTGTCTCTCCGGGTAGCCTTCTGGCCAAAATTCAAATGGCGGCAGATGGTTTGGAGAACGCTCTTGATTACCCGGTGCTAACGGCGCTGTGTCAATGCCATCGTCAAACAAAACATCCGTAAACGGTGTCGTTTTTTGCCACGCCCGAATGTAGTCAATGGTGTACTCGCCCGGGAAGCGGGTGTCAGCATCCGGAGAGCCTGGCCACCAGCCGCCGATGGCTGTGTTGGCAATGATATACATTTCCTGATTGGACATCTTGGTATCGGATATACGGTGTCGCTCTACACCGTCGACATAAAAAATGGCGGTGCCCGGTTTCCACTCCACACTAAACACATGATAGTCCTCGGTGTAGTCAACGCCTGACGAACCTGATGACTCGGTGGAGCGCAGGTTCCCCTCTTCATCAAAGTAGTGATAGGTATGAAACACGAGGTCGGGGTCGTGTCCGATGTGTTCCATGATGTCGATCTCGGGTTTTCGATCGACATAATAAGCATTCAACAGCCAAAACGCCGACCAAAATCCACGACCGCGCGGCAGTTTTACGCGAGCTTCGACATAACCATACGTAAATTTGAACGAGTCATACGAGGTAATAACGCCTGACAAATAGGGTTGACCGAGCGCCTTGTCTTTGAGCTCCGGCGGTGTTTCGATGGAGCGTATGGTCAGTGTTTCATCGTCCAATACGAATGGGTTATAACCAAAGTCCGGTTCGTTGTTCACATCAACATAATACTGTTCTTCTTGATTGATGATGATGTCGGTGCCCCACAGATACGAGGTGTTCCAGACGGTGGGATCGAGCGCGCCACTATTGAATTCTTCTGCAAAGACCAGTGTGTAGTTCGCTGCAATATGATCTGGCAGTTTCGGCGCCGGTTCGGCACGAAACTTAACGGTTAATCCATCTGCACCGATTGAAAAATTATCATTGTTGTCGAACGCTATCGCCTCATAGTAATTCGACGCAGTCGTTGGTGTATCGGTATCCAGAAAGTTAGGTTCGAACACCGTGGTCAGAAACTGACTGTTTCGATAGAGGTTGTAGCCTTTGATATTCGGTCCGGCCTGCCAGTTCAGTGCCACGCCTGCATCAGTGATTTCGCCGGTAAACCCCGGAAATTCAGTCGATTCAAACAGGTTGCCGAGTTCATTATCATTGACAGTGGCAACAAACGGCAATGCAGAAGCCGCCGCGGTTGTTACGGTTGTGGTGTCAGGCGCCACGCTGTCTTGCACGTCTGGCGTCACAACACTGGAGGCTTCCTGTGTATCAGCGGTGTTGGACTCTGCGACCTCAACTGTAGCCTGCTCTGCAACCTGATCCGCAGTGCTCGCCAGATCCGGGGTACTCTCGGCAGATCCGAGTTCCGGTTGTGTCGCAGACTCTGCAGCGGTGTCGGCTTCAGTTATATCCGGCCCATTACCTGTGTCTGACTTGGGGTCCCCGTCACCGGATGCTGACGTTGTCTGCGATGGTAATAACGCAATGACCGAAGGTTGAAGTGATTCGGCTGACTCTATTTCCGGGGGTGCCAGATTATCAGGCGATGAGAGATTCTCAGAGGGTCGTAAGGCGATGGGTTGATCCTCACCCTCTACTTCGCCGAGCGCCTCTCCCAACGCAGGTGTTGCGGCTGATTCCTGCAGTTGGTTCAGCGCAGCTGCCAGCGACGCGTCCTGGCTGATGACCGCGGCTATATCACTACCGCCACTTTGTTGTGACTGCACAAATGCAGCGTAAGAATTGTCGACTGTGTTTCCGCCTTGCTCTCCACCGGCAGGCAAATCTTGTGAGCCTGAGTTGGAACAACCTGCTGCGATGGTAAACGCAGAAACAGCGAACAACACCCTACAACGCCCGTATGGCTGATTTTTCCACATGATATCCGGCAAGCCGGTGTCCTCTGTTTAAATGGGTCTACCAGTACTATCGGTTGACCTGAGAGGCTCTGGACTTCAAAGAAGAGGTTTTGTGAGGGGATTCAG
>CALDUO010000123.1 GCA_937923745.1 uncultured Granulosicoccaceae bacterium | reverse complement strand
TGCATTTCAGCGCACAATGCGGGTGCCACGTTTGCCGTTACCGAAATACAACCTCTGCCACCCGATGCATTATAGGCGACGGCTGTGCCGTCTTCACCCGATAACCACGAGAAGGGTTTGTTAATGACCAGCTGCTCCTGCAATGGACGGGACAGGTCAGCGGTTGCATCTTTGACACCTGCAATGTGCGGCAACTCCGCCATACGCGCCATTGTTTCAACCGAGATATCGACGATAGCTCTGGGCGGTATGTTGTACACAATAATGGGAATATCACTGTTCTCATCCAGCATTTTAAAATGCTGATACAACCCTTCTTGGCTGGGCCGATTGTAGTAACCCGCCACGTGCAAGGTAGCGCTGGCACCAACCCGTGAAGCATGGTCGTTATACGCAAGCGCTTCTTTGGTATTGTTGGACCCGGCACCGGCAATAATGGGTATCTGGCTATCAGACTCTTCAACCACAATACTGATTATTCGGGTGTGTTCTTCCATGGTGAGCGTGGGAGATTCACCGGTAGTGCCAACTGGCACCAAACCGTGGGTGCCCTGCTCTATGTGCCATTTCACCAGTTTTCGAAGTGCGGACTCATCTATCCCGTCTTCCGTCATTGGCGTAATTAACGCCGCATAAGAACCTTCGTACATGATGTTATCTCCGCAATAAAAAAACCCCGGCTACCTTTGCAGGTCCGGGGTTCGACTGAAATCTGGTGGCAGAACCGGTACCTACACGCGCAAAAGAACCCACCGTTTTTTAAACGGTATTAAAAGTTTCTCGGCCTGTTTACGGTTTTGTGTCATGCCGCAAGAGTGATAGAGTCTCGCGTCGTTGTCAAGACCCAACCGATAAGCGCCTGTATTTTCCTGGCATAGCACAATGGTCATCGGCCACTCCCGGTATTAAACCCGAACTATTTGGGTAGGTTAAGTTGCTGACCGATATCTGACCAGAGATCATCGATACGGCTCACTACAGCCTTGTCCATCACAATAGGTTCGCCCCACTCCCGGGTTGTCTCGCCGGTCCATTTGTTGGTTGCATCGAAGCCCATTTTAGACCCGAGCCCGGATACCGGTGAGGCAAAGTCGAGGTAGTCTATCGGAGTATTTTCGATGATGGTCGTGTCTCGCGCAGGATCCATTCGTGTGGTTATTGCCCAAATCACGTCTTCCCACTCACGCACATTTACATCGTCATCCACCACCACGACAAACTTGGTATACATAAATTGTCTGAGGAATGACCAGACACCCAACATGACCCGTTTGGCATGACCCGGATATTGCTTTTTAATACTCACCACCGCCATCCGATAAGAACAGCCTTCGGGAGGCAAATAAAAATCGATGATTTCCGGATACTGTTTTTGCAAAATCGGTACAAAGACTTCGTTAAGCGCCACGCCCAATATAGCGGGCTCATCCGGTGGACGGCCGGTATAAGTGGAATGATAAATGGGGTTGTTGCGTTGGGTGATTGTTTCAATGGTAAACACCGGGAAGCTGTCAACCTCATTGTAGTAACCGGTGTGATCACCAAAGGGACCCTCGTCTGCCATCTCGTTAGGATAGAGGTACCCTTCGAGCACTATCTCGGCAGAAGCCGGTACCAGATGATCAGATAGTTGTGCTTTCACCATACGCGTTCGGCTTCCGCGCAGTAATCCTGCAAACGCATGTTCTGACAAGGTATCCGGCACGGGTGTTACGGCCGCAAGAATAGTCGCAGGATCAGCACCCAACACCACCGTCACCGGAAAGGGTTCGCCCGGATGCTGTTGTTGCCAAGCCTGAAAATCGAGTGCCCCGCCCCGATGCCCCAACCAACGCATGATGGTTTTGTTACGCCCTATGACCTGCTGACGATAGATACCCATATTCTGGCGTTTACCATTAGGGTTTTGGGTGATGACCAGCCCCCAGGTAATCAGTGGGCCAGCGTCGCCAGGCCAACAGGTTTGGATGGGCAGATACGATAGATCGACATCGGGTTGTTCAATAATCTCTTGCTGACACGGCGCGCTGCTGACAGTTTTAGGCGCCATGTCCAATACTTTTTTAAAGATAGGCAGTGTGTTCCACGCATCTTTTAATCCCTTGGGCGGATCAGGCTCTTTTAAAAAGGCCAGGAGCTTACCCACCTCTCGAAGCGCAGACACACTTTGCTCTCCCATACCCATTGCCACACGTTCCGGCGTTCCGAATAAATTCCCGAGCAACGGGACGTTGGAGTAGCCAGCCTGATTAAAAAGAATAGCCGGGCCTTGGCGACGCAACGTACGATCGCAAACTTCGGTTATTTCCAGTACGGGATCAAAACGCTGATTAAGCTGAACCAGTTCGCCGGCGTCTTCAAGCTGACTGATAAAGTCTCTCAGGTCTGTGTACTTCATTTGGTGGTAGCAGTTTCGGCGAGACCGCTGTGTCTTAACAGTGCATCGATAGTGGGTGCTCTGCCACGAAAGGCTTCAAACAGTTGCATGGCATCTTGGGTACCGCCTTTTTCGAGAATGTTGCGCATGAAAGACTCACCCGCCGCGGCATTAAAGATACCCTGCTCTTCAAATAACGAATACGCATCTGCAGATAATACCTCGGCCCACTTATAACTGAAGTAACCGGCAGCATAACCACCGGCAAAAATATGGGAAAAGCTGTTTTGGAAACAGTTAATTTCGGGTACCGGGTACGCAGCTACCCTCTCGCGCACCTCATTTAACACTTGCTGCACATCAACCACGGTATGGGCGGTAGACTCGGTGTGAATGCGCATGTCGAACAATGCAAACTCAAGCTGCCGCACCATAAAGAGCGCTGACTGAAAATGTCGTGCCGCATTCATTTTTGCCAGTAAATCGTCAGGCAACTTCTCACCGGTGTCAACGTGACCACTCATCAGATCCAGTGCTTCACGTTCCCAACACCAGTTTTCCAGAAACTGACTGGGTAACTCAACGGCATCCCACTCAACACCACTAATGCCGGACACACTGGCATAGTCGACCAGCGTTAGCATGTGATGTAATCCATGACCAAACTCGTGGAATAGCGTGGTGACTTCGTTGTGAGTCAGGAGTGCCGGTTGGTCGCCCACCGGTGGTGTCAGATTACAGGTGAGGTACGCAATGGGTAACTGCACACGGTTGTTATCCATACGCCTTGATACACAAACGTCCATCCATGCCCCACCCCGTTTGTTTTCGCGGGCAAAGGTATCCAAATAAAATTCACCGCGGATACGGTTGTCTTTATCACGTATTTGGTACATCTCTACATCAGGATGCCACACAGAGACATCGTCGATTTTGGTAATGCTAATGCCGAATAGTTGACTGATGACACTGAACATACCCGGTATCGCAACTGTTGCCGGAAAATAAGGTTTCAGGTCTTCATCGGAAATGGCGTACTGCGCTTTTTTTAATTTGTCGGAATAAAAGCCAATGTCCCACGCTTCCAGCTCATGCTGGTGATACTCTTTTGCGGTAAATGCTGTTAACGCCTCTATGTCTTGTTTTGCACTGGGCAACGATTTTTCACCCAGATCCAATAAAAAATTAATGACTTGATCAGCTGATTCAACCATTTTGGTTTCAACTGATAACGCAGAGTAAGAATCAAACCCGAGAAGTAAGGCTTTTTCGGCTCTGAGCGACAGAATTTCTGACATTAATGCGGTGTTGTCGTAGTCAGCTGAGTGTGGTCCGCTTGCGGCACCACGTGTGCTCCATGCAACATAAAATGATTCTCTGAGGCTGCGATCTTCTGCAAATGTCATCACCGCATAGTAAGTCGGGAATTCAAGATTCAGTAACCAGCCATCCAATGATTTGTCTTTGGCACGTAAGGCAGCCGCATCAATAGCATGCGCAGGTAAGCCTGCCAGTCTGGAGAGATCGGTGATGTGCACTGAAAATGCATTGGTCGCATCGAGCACATTTTCAGAAAACTGATTGGTCAGTTTGCCAAGCCGTAGCGTGATATCGGTAAATCGCTTTTTGCTGTCATCATCTAGCGACACACCAGACAGTGTGAAGTCGCGTACTGCATTATTGATTACGCGCTGCTGAGCAGTACTGAACGACGTAAATGCTGCTGATTGTTGTATTGACTGATACTGCTGAAAGAGTTCGGTGTTTTGTCCTAACGCTGTCCAGTAGGCTTGCAGCTTTTCACGACAGGTGTTGTATACCTCACGTAATTCATCGCTGTTCATCACCGAATTCAGGTGACTGACCGGAGACCAGAACTGCTCGATGCTGGCATCCATTGCCTCTAACGGTTCGATAAAATGTTGCCAATCGGGGTTGGGCATCTGCTGGAGCGTGGTCACCTGACTCGCTGCTTGTTCGAGCAGCGAATCTAACTGCTGTTCAAGTGTGCTGTAATTGATGGCCGAGAAGTCAGGCCGTGCCGCAAACGACGGTGGTGTTTCAGTCGAAAACTCTACAAGTGTCATGTATTACCGTTCGAAGTCAGTGTTAGGGTTGCCGTCACGCTAAATCTCACACCAGTATTATCTGGCCGATTACAGACAACACGATGGTACTCGTCTGCGATGCATCTATCTTGTTTTGGGGTCAGGCTTGTATTATTGAGCTGGTGTCATTTAGACATCCAGGTTAGCAACAGACAACGCGTTTTGTTCAATGAAGTCGCGCCGCGGTTCTACCTGGTCACCCATGAGTGTATTAAACACTTCATCAGCCACCATCGCATCTTCTATGGTGACCTGCAGCATTCTTCGTGCGCTGGGGTCCATGGTGGTTTCCCACAGTTGGTCAGGGTTCATTTCACCCAAGCCTTTGTAGCGCTGGATATTCAGACCACGCTTGGATTCATTCAAGAGCCAATCCATCACATCACGAATATTGGTTGCCGCTGTCGATTTCTCACCACGCCGTATTATCGCGGTTTCTTCCAGCATGCCGTCAAGCTCTGCCGCCAGTTCGGAGATTTGTCGGTAGTCTGACGACTCGAAGAAACCCAAGTCGATGGTTTCTGATTGCAAATTGCCGTGGTGCCAACGTTCGAGTACAAACATGCCAGATCGTTCGTTGGTTGTTTCGCCGTTTATGTCGGTAACAGGAGCACCGGCTTGGTAACGCGCGTCATAGTGCGCCGTCTCATCGCGGTTCTCGTTTAATTCGTCTTTTAGACGTTTGGCGAATGCTGTGAGCTTGTCGGTATCCTTCAGATCAGCTGCCACCAACGGTGGTATGTCAATTAGAGCATCCAACACATTTCGGCTCGCATGACGCTCCATTTTGCCGAATTGCGCTTGCAGGTTCATGTATCGGGTTGCCAGTGACCCCAATGCGGTATCCGCGATTGCCGGTGCTGCTTCGGACAAATGCAATTTTGCGCCGTCGAGCGCCAGCTCCAACAGGAATCCGTTGAGCTCTTCGTCGTCTTTAACGTATCGCTCTTGTTTTCCTTTTTTGACTTTGTACAGTGGCGGCTGTGCAATATAAATGTGGCCGCGTTGAATGAGTTCGGGCATTTGCCGATAGAAAAATGTTAGCAGCAGCGTGCGTATGTGTGATCCGTCGACGTCAGCATCGGTCATGATCACGATATAGTGATAACGCAGTTTGTCGGGATCAAACTCGTCGCGACCAATACCACAACCCAAGGCGGTGATGAGCGTACCGACTTCTTGCGATTGCAGCATTTTATCGAACCGGGCTTTTTCGACATTCAAAATTTTGCCCTTGAGCGGCAAAATAGCCTGTCGGCGTCGGTCGCGCCCTTGTTTGGCCGATCCGCCAGCGGAGTCGCCCTCCACCAGGTAGATTTCTGATTTAGCCGGATCGCGCTCCTGGCAATCTGCCAACTTACCCGGCAGACCGGCAATATCCAACGCACCTTTACGGCGGGTCATCTCACGTGCTTTTCTTGCGGCCTCACGCGCACGCGCGGCTTCCACTATTTTGGACGTTATTTCACGAGCTTCTGACGGATTCTCTTGCAGAAAGTCGTTCAGATACTCACCCAATACCGATTCGACACAGCCCTTAACTTCCGAGGACACCAGTTTGTCTTTGGTTTGTGATGAGAATTTTGGGTCAGGGACTTTAACCGAGAGCACCGCAGTCAGGCCTTCCCTTGCATCATCACCTGATGCCTGCACTTTGGCTTTGGATGCAGCACCTGAACTATCAAGGTATTGATTCAGTGTTCGGGTTAGTGCGGTTCTGAAACCAGCCAAGTGCGTACCACCGTCACGCTGCGGAATATTGTTGGTAAAACAGTAGATGTTTTCCTGATAGGAGTCGTTCCACTGCAGCGCTACTTCGACAACCACATCATCCTTTTCTTTCATCACGTGCAGAATGGTGTTGTGCACGGGTGCCTTTTTGCGATTCAGGTGCTGTACAAACGCACTGATGCCTCCTTCGTATTGGTAGGTATTGCTCTCGGATGTTCTTTCATCGGTCAGTACAATTTTGACACCGCTGTTCAGAAACGACAGCTCACGCAACCGTTTTGCCAGCACTTCAAAGACAAAGGTAATATTGGAAAATGTCTGGGCACTGGGCTTGAAGTGGATGGTGGTGCCGGTTTTGTCGGTTTTGCCAGTTGATGTCAGTGGCGCAACGGGTTTGCTCTCGCGGTACTCCTGCTCATGAATCTCACCGTCTCGACAAATGGTCATTTTTAGCCATTCTGACAATGCATTCACCACCGAGATACCAACGCCATGCAGACCGCCGGATACCTTGTAGGAGTTGTCGTCGAATTTACCGCCAGCGTGCAGAACGGTCATGATAACTTCAGCGGCTGAAGTACCCTCACCTTCGTGCTGGTCAACCGGTATTCCGCGACCGTCATCAGAAACACTGACCGATTCGTCAGCGTGGATGGTGACGTTAATGACGCTACAGTGACCTGCCAAGGCTTCGTCGATGGAGTTATCGACAACCTCAAACACCATATGGTGGAGTCCGGTGCCGTCGTCAGTGTCGCCGATATACATACCGGGACGTTTGCGCACGGCATCAAGCCCTTTCAGGACTTTGATATTCGAGGAATCGTACGTTGAACCTTCTGTCATGAGATGTTCGCGTCAGCTTTAATTTTAACCCCTAATTGTAGCACTTTTAGT
>CALDUO010000122.1 GCA_937923745.1 uncultured Granulosicoccaceae bacterium | reverse complement strand
ACGCCGTGATATTGACTCGTTGAGTGATGATGTAGGTGAGCCTGTACTGAGCCGATCCGCGATATGATGGTTTGCCAATACAAAACCAGCCAATACAATAGGTTGGGGAGCATAGTCGCCATGCTGGCCTGTCTTCGTTGAGCTTGTTCAGGTTCCGCCTGATTGACTCGTTCGCGCTACAATGGTGCGGTGTCAAAGAACCTGCGTAAGGCCATTAGACTGTAGATTGTCATCAAAATGATATCTGTGGTTTAATTGCGACGTAGCTTGATTAACTATAACAATAATTGAATACCGCTACAGAGAGGGGAGAAAGCCTGTCGCTATCAGCTGCGTCGGCAGGCTGGCTGAAGTGAGCCGGATAGTACGCACAACACGTGTCGGGTACGGTAGGTTTTTGGCGACGTGTGCTTCACATGCGTCCAGAGCGCGACGGTCTGTTGCATACCGGCTTAATGTTTCTGGCCTTTGCATCTGACTTGTTAAGCACCGGTTTGTTATGCACTGTTTTGTTATGCACTGGTTTCTTACTACTGGTATTAACAACTGTCCAGCTGTGCTGTTAGTTTTTCCTCCTTTCGTAGACGCGTATCCGTCACTTTGACAGTGTGCCGAGCCACCACACATAAAACCCTTAAAGGAGTAGAGAATCAATGAAAATCAGTACTTCCCTTTTGGCTTTCTCAGCCGCAACGCTGTTTAGTGCCACCACGTACGCCGCCACAGAGGTGCAGTTCTGGCACGCCTTTACCGGCCGTCTCGGCGAATTGGTTACCGAACAGGTCGAAACCTTTAATGCCAGCCAAGACGACTACACGGTCGTTGCAACACACAAAGGCAATTATTCCGAAACGCTCAATGCCGGTATTGCCGCGTTTCGTGCTCAGGAGCAGCCACAAATCCTGATGGTATTTGAAGTCGGAACTGCCACCATGATGGGCGCCAAAGGTGCAACTATGCCGGTGTATGAAGTCATGGAAAGCGCCGGTGCTGAATTCGACCCCGACGCCTATATCGGTTCTGTGAAAGGGTACTACACAACCACTGACGGCAAAATGTTGTCATTGCCATTCAACTCATCAACGCCTGTACTGTGGGTTAACAACGATGCACTCGAAGCTGCAGGCGTTGATCCGAACACCGATCTGTCCACGTGGGAGAAAGTTGGTGCGGTACTCGACAAGGTGAAGGCGGCAGGTAGCGAATGCCCCATGACCACCGCGTGGCAGAGTTGGATTCATCTTGAAAATCTGTCGGCTTATCACAACGTCCCGTTTGCCACCAAAGATAACGGGTTTGCAGGCACCGATACCGAGCTCGCGTTTAATAGCGAACTGCAGGTAAAACATATCCAAACACTGGGAGACTGGGCGCAGGATGGCAAGTTTTTTTATGCAGGCCGTCGTAACGAAGGTGGTGCTAACTTCCGTGCCGGTGAGTGTGCACTCTTTACCGAGAGCTCTGCGGGTTATGCAGGTATAAAGGCAGAGGCCGAGTTCGACTTTTCAGTTCGGCCATTACCGTATTGGGAAGGCGCTGAAGGTGCTCCGCAGAATACCATTATTGGTGGTGCTTCATTGTGGGTGATGAGCGGACACGAAGATGACGAGTACAAAGGTGCCGCTGCATTCCTGAACTTCCTGTCTTCAGAAGACATTCAGGCGAAATGGCACCAGGACACCGGCTATCTGCCTATTACCGCAGCCGCGGGTGAAAAGACCAAAGCCGATGGTTTCTACGAAGCAAACCCCGGCACCGACATTGCCGTGATACAGATGACGGCCAATGAACCCACTGCCAACTCAAAAGGGCTGCGCCTTGGTTCATTTGACCAGATTCGTGGCATCATTGACGAAGAGCTTGAAGCTGTCTGGACTGGCGATAAAGATGCTCAAACTGCTATGGACAGTGCAGTAGAGCGCGGTAATAAGTTATTACGTCGGTTTGAGCAGGCGAGCCGATAGTTCGGTTATTGGTCTGTGACATCAGAGAGTCGGGGGTTTTCATGACCCCCGGTTCACTTACCGATGGATAAACGTGTGACGTTCAAGGGCTGGCTGCTGCCGGTTCTGTTGATTTTTCCGCAAATACTCATATCGGCTGTCTTCTTTTTTTATCCAGCCGGACAAGCGGTTTACCAATCCCTCTACATTCCCGACCCGTTTGGTTTGTCTACGCAGTTTGTCGGGCTGGGCAATTTCGAATATCTGCTGGGTGATTCTTATTACCGGGCTTCGTTCTTCACAACCGCACTGTTTTCGACACTGGTGACGGTGGTGTCTATGGTGCCCGCTCTCTTTCTGGCTGTGTTGGCTGATCGACTGATCAAAGGGGCTGGTGTTTATCGCACACTGTTGATCTGGCCATACGCAGTTGCACCTGCAGTGGCTGGTGTTCTGTGGCTGTTTATGTTTAACACACGCGTCGGTGTGGTCTCTTGGTATCTCGGGCAATTGGGGTATGACTGGAATCATGTGCTCAATGATGGTGAAGCGATGGGGCTGGTGGTGGTTGCGTCTTCGTGGGGGCGTATCAGCTATAACTTTTTGTTTTTCTTTGCGGCCCTGCAGGCGGTTCCACGGTCAGTCATAGAGGCAGCGGCTATTGATGGCGCCCGATTTTGGCGTCGGTTTTTCACCATAGTGCTGCCGTTGTTATCGCCGACCACGTTCTTTTTGCTGGTGGTTAATATCGTTTACGCATTTTTTGAGACGTTTGGCGTAATTCATACCATCACGTCTGGAGGCCCGCAGCAGGCCACGACCATTCTGGTTTATAAGGTGTTTTCAGACGGTTTTGTCGGCCAGGATCTCGGCTCGTCTGCCGCACAGTCGGTAATTTTATTGTTTGTTGTCGGCGCATTGACCGTCGTGCAGTTTAAATTTATCGAAAAGCGGGTGCATTACTGATGGCTGGCGGTTCGGAACGCACGGGTATGGTTGAGTCGCGAGGTGGGTCGCTGTGGCTGACACACGTGTTAATGATTTTGGGTGTGCTGCTGATCTTCTTTCCCATCTGGTTAGCATTCGTGGCGTCTACCGTGACCCAAGCCGACCTGATCAAGCCACCTATGCCTTTGCTACCGGGTGATCATTTTCTGGACAACTACAAGCGTGCGTTGTTTGCAGGTGTGAACGTACCGGTAACCACAATGTTGGTGAATTCACTGATCATGGCGCTCGGTATTGCCATCGGTAAGATCATCATTTCCTTATTGTCAGCCTTTGCGATTGTGTATTTTAAATTTCCGGGTCGCTCGTTTTTTTTCTGGCTTATTTTTATCACCCTGATGCTGCCTGTCGAGGTACGTATCGTACCCACCTACGAAGTCATTGCGGGCTTTGGTTTGCTCAATAGTTACTCGGGACTTATTTTTCCGCTGATAGCTTCTGCAACCGCCACGTTTTTGTTCAGACAGTTTTTTATGACCATTCCTGACGAGTTGGCAGAAGCTGCACGAGTCGATGGCGCCCGGCCCATGCGTTTCTTCGTCGACATATTGTTACCTATGAGCCGAACCAACATCGCGGCACTCTTTGTAATTTTGTTTATCTACGGCTGGAATCAGTATTTGTGGCCCTTGTTGATTACTACCGATCCGTCCATGAATACGATTGTAATGGGGTTAAAACAGATGTTTCCGTCGGGTGATGATTTTGCAGATTGGCCGGTGATCATGGCAACGTCCATACTGGCCATGATCCCACCGGTTATTGTGGTGGTCTCGATGCAAAAATTATTTATACGCGGTCTGGTGGATAGCGAAAAATAAGATGGCAACTCTAAAAATAGACAACGTCAAAAAGCGCTTTGGTCGCACCGAGGTCATTCATGGTGTCAGCATTGATGTTGCAGATGGCGAGTTCATTGTAATTGTGGGCCCGTCCGGGTGTGGTAAGTCAACGCTGCTGCGTATGGTTGCCGGGTTAGAAACGCTCAGCGATGGCAACATTTATATTAACGACTCGGTTGTGAACGACAAAGAACCCATGGATCGTGATATTGCCATGGTATTTCAGAACTATGCGTTATACCCGCACATGTCCGTGCGGGAGAATATGGCATACGGGCTTAAAATTCAGAAAATTCCCAAACAAGACATCACCCGCAAAGTGGCGGAGGCCGCAGAACTGCTGCAACTCAGCGACTATCTCGACAGAAAACCCAAAGAGCTCTCGGGTGGGCAACGTCAGCGGGTCGCGATGGGACGCGCAATTGTGCGAGAGCCTGCCGTGTTTTTGTTTGATGAGCCATTATCTAATCTGGATGCCAAGTTGCGGGTGCAGATGCGGCTGGAGATCAAACAGCTGCAATCTAACCTTGGCGTGACCTCTCTCTACGTGACCCACGATCAGGTCGAGGCGATGACCATGGCTGACCGCATGATTGTGATGAATAGTGGGGTGGCGGAGCAAATAGGCACACCGCTTGATGTTTACGAAAACCCTGCGACGGTATTTGCTGCTCAGTTTATCGGTAGCCCGGCCATGAATTTACTCGAAGGCACCATCGATAATGGCACATTGCGCTTTGATATGGGCGCGCAAATGAAAGTTGACTCCCACCACAATGGTCCGGTTACAGTCGGACTCAGGCCAGAGCATCTTGTGATTGATCCGCAAGGGCCGCTGGCGTTTACTGTCTCTCACGCAGAGCCACTCGGCGCGACCACTTTATTGCATGGGTCATTGACCAATGCCGACCATTTAATGACCGTGAGTGTACCCGGCGTCTATCGCACCCAAACCAGTGCCGAGCAGATAAATCTCGTTGCGCAGCAACTGCATTTATTTGACCAGCAGTCGGGTGTCAGGTTGTAGGCCTATATTGGTTGGTCGGTAGCCTGGTCCTTTTCCCGTAATTTGTTGATGTAGCGGAGCTCCGATTGTGCGGTACGGTCATTGGGATCAAGCGCAAGGCTTTCTTTAAATTTTGCCTCTGCCTGATTGAGCTGGCCTTGCTCGATCAGTACAAAACCGATGCCTCGTTTCGCACGGGTCAGTTCACTGATTTTGACATCCTCTGGCGAGAATGCCTTGGCAAATTTCTCGGCGCGTTGAAATTGTGTCAGTGCTTCGGGCCATTGCTGTTTTACCTGATAGTAGTGACCAAGCTCTGCCAAATAGTGGGCGTTTGCGGGTGCAAGCGTGATGGCTTTGGTCAGATCAAGCTTCGCGTTATCCCAGTTTTGCAATTCAATATGGGCATAGCCGCGTAAATAGACTGCAGTGGAGCAGTCTGTATTTTCTACGGTAGCCGAGATGCCCTCATTGGCCGCCAGCACCAGATAATACAGTGATTCGTCTTTGCCGCGACTGGTGTAAATACGGTCTGCTGTTTGTGCATGGTTGATGTCGCACCTATCTATCGCTGCATTCAGGTAAGGCATCGCGCGGGACGTGTCACCATCAAGCAGTGCCTGCCGAGCGGCGCTGGTATTGTCGGTTATTGAGTGTGATTGGGTCGTTGTCGCGGGTTTCTCGGGATTTGTGGCACAAGCACCC